>DAONOU010000006.1:5419-24399 GCA_035409265.1 Arachnia sp.
GTCGAGTCGCCGCCGACGTAGACGTCGATCACCGTCTCGTCCTGCACCCAGGACCGGGACGCGGCGCTCCAGTAGCGCAGCTGGTCCGGGCCGAGGTCGAACTCGACGGCGCGGGTCTCGCCCGCGCCGATCGTGACGCGCTCGAAACCCTTCAGCTCGCGGACCGGGCGCGTGGCCTCGCCGTGGCGCTGGTGGATGTACAGCTGGACCACCTCGTCGGCCGCGCGGTCCGACCGGTTGGTCACGTCCACCGCAACCTGCACGGTGCCGCCCACGGGGACGACGTCGCGATCGACCCGCAGATTGTCGTACGCGAACGCCGCGTAGGAGAGGCCGTGACCGAAGGGATACAGCGGCGTCGACTCCTCGTCCCAGTAGCGCTCGCCCTGATCCTGCGGCGCGAACGTCCGGTAGTGGTTGTAGACCATCGGCACCTGGCCGACGTGCCGGGGCCAGGTGAACGGCAGGCGTCCCGCCGGGCTGACGTCGCCGAAGAGCACCGACGCCACGGCCTCGCCGCCGCGGGTGCCCGGGTACCAGGCCTCGACGATGGCCGCGACCTTCCCGTCGACCCGGCGAAGGTCGACCGGGCGTCCGGTCATCAGCACCACGACCACCGGCGTCCCCGTCGCGGCCAGCGCCTCGATCTGCTCCACCGCGCGGCCGGGCAGGTCGAGGGTGCTCACCGAGCTCTTCTCGCCGATCTGGTTCTGGCGCTGCCCGGTGACGACGATCGCGACGTCCGAGGCCTCGGCCAGCTCGACGGCGCGCGCGAGCTCGGCGTCGTCGTCGTGCTCGTCGGGGGTCTCCTCGAGGAGGGACTCCATCCGGTCGAACATCGACGGGAACACGCGGCGCGGGATTCCCACGCCGGGCGCGTAGTCGACGACGGCGGCGTCGCCCACGCGGGCGCGGATGCCGTCGAGAAGGGTGACGGACTCCGCGGCGTCGTAGTCGAAGATCCAGGGGCCGAGCACGTCTCGCCTGCTCGCGGCCAGCTCGCCGATGACGGCGATCCGGGGCGTGGCCGCGGCGTCCAGAGGGAGCGTGCCGTCGTTGCTCAGCAGCACCATCGTCCTCTCCGCCGCCGCGCGGGCGGCGTCGCGGTGGTCGGCGCGGCCGAGGATCTCGGGGGCGGCGTCAACGTCGACGTAGGGGCTCTCGAACAGGCCGAGTGCGAACTTCGCCGCGAGCACGCGGCGAACCGCCTGGTCGAGGGCGGCCTCGTCGAGGTTCCCCTCCGCGACGGCGCCCGGGAGGTGGGTGAAGGCGGGATCGGACACGGCCATCTCCATGTCGAGGCCGGCGCGAAGCGCGCGCGCCCCGGCGTCGGCGGGGTCGGCCGCGAAGTGCTGGGTCTCCAGCGACTTGACCGCGTTGGCGTCGCTGACCACGAAGCCCTCGAAGCCCCACTCGCCGCGCAGCACGTCGGTCAGCAGCCAGCGGTTCCCCGATGCGGGGACCCCGTTGAGGTCCATGTAGGCGCTCATGATGTTGGCCGCGCCCGCGTCGACGGCGGCCTTGAACGGCGGGAGGTAGACGTTGCGCAGCTCCGAGTCTGAGATGTCCGAGTCGTCGTAGTCTCGGCCGCCGCGGGCCGCGCCGTAGCCGGCGAAGTGTTTGGGGCCGGCCAGGATGCTCTCCGGCCCGAGGTCTCCCTGGAAGCCGCGGACCTGGGCGGCGGCCATCGCGGCGGCCAGCACCGGATCCTCCCCCGCGCCCTCGATGATGCGGCCCCAGCGGGGGTCCCGCGCGATGTCGACCATGGGGGCGAACGCCCAGTGGATGCCGACGGCGCGGGCCTCGCGCGCGGCGACAGCCTGGCCCCTCTCCGCCGACGAGGGATCCCAGGACGCGGCGGTCGCGATCGGCACCGGGAAGATCGTGCGGAGGCCGTGGATGACGTCGAAGCCGAAGAGCAGCGGGACGCCCAGCCGCGTGTCCTCGACGGCGCGGCGCTGCAGGCCGTTGGCCAGCGCGGCGTCGCGCACGAACAGCACCGAGCCGACGGTGCCCGCGCTCACGCGCCCGGACACCACCCGCGCGCCCCGGGCATAGGCCTGCTGCTCGGGCGGCAGCGTGGAGACGTCGAGATCGTCGGGCACCTCTTGCGGCGCGAAGAAGAAGAACTGGGTCAGCTGACCCGCCTTCTCCTCCACCGTCATGCGCCCGAGCAGGTCCTCGACGCGCTCGGTGACGGGAAGGTTCGGGTCTCGGTACGGCTCGGTCATGCGGGTGTCCTCTCAGGGTTGGGCACTGACAGCTTCACGCCACGGAAACGAGCCCGCTGCCGAAACGGGAAAATGTCAGCCCCTCTTTCTACATTTGAGTGATGACCGCCAAACGTCAGGCAACCTCGCCCCGCCCCTCGTCCGACGACGCACACGAGATTGCGTTCTTCCGACGGCACAGGGACGACGATGCCGCTGAGCCCGCGCCGGGGAGGGACTTCCTAAACGCGTGTCCCGACAAGGTTAGGGCGACGATGCGCGCAGTGCTGATCGCGGTAGCCGCCGCGCCTCCCAAGCGGTTCTCGGGCGGTGGCTATTGGGAGGCGATGCACGGGGAGATGACAGGTTGGTTCGAGATCCGCGTGGACGGACCGCCGAACCGCACGCATTATCGGCTCTATTGTCTGCTTGACTACGAGGCCCAGGGCATGGGAAAACCTCTGCTCGTCATCGTTGACGGTCGGTCGAAGCCGTTCCGAACCGTGCTGAGCACACGTGACTACCGAGCCATCAGGAGGCTCGGTGACGAGTATCATCAACGACAGCCACGCTCGGTCACGTGATCATCACGCGACCGACGCCCGACGCATCGGTTCGGTAACCCGCGCGCGCTCCGCTTCGCTCATCAACTCGAGTTGGACCTTATAACCAAGAGCTGCCGCAACCTCAGCAAGCGTGCCGATCGTCGGGTTCACGTGTGGCGCGGAGAAGAGGCGCCGGATCACCGCAGGGTCAGCACCAATAGCGCGGGCGAGCGCCGCCTTCGATAGACCAGCCACCTCGCGGGCCTCATCGAGCTGATTCACGAGCGCGTCAATCGTCGCAATCCGCACCGACTCCGCTGCAAACTCCCGCGCGAAGGCTGGATCCGTCACGTCGGACTCAAGGTCCTTCCAGAACTCGCCGGTCATGACCGCCTCCTATCCCTAGGCAGACAAATGTAACATAAATGCCACGGATGTCCGATCAGGCTTGCCCGTCTCCAACCGGCCGCGCTAGCCCTGGCCCTCACCTGCGGGCCAGGGGACGAGGCCCTCGTGGGCGACGACCCAGCCGTCGGTGGGGATGCCAGGCAGCTCCGGGCCGCCGCGCCAGCCGGCGACCATGAGGGACACCGCGGCGAGCACCCCGCCGTTCCCAGGCAGGTAGAGCGGAAGGAACGAGCCCATCTGCGGGTTGTGGCCCGCGGCGTCGTAGCGGTTCTTCCACGCGTCGCGGAGGAGCACGTCGACGGCGGCATCGGCGTCGGCCATCCGGGCGGCCGTCATCGCCATCACCGGGAAGTCCCACCCCCACGCCGAGTCCCACTGCCAGTTCTCGAGCGCCCAGTCGAGCGTCGCCCGCATGGTCGCCGGGTCGACGGCCGGGGACGCGGGCACGAATCCGTAGGCCATCAGCATCGAGGGGTGGTCGTCGGGCCGGGTCTCGGCCTCCCCGGCGACCGCGGCGTAGCGCCCGTGGTGCACCGTCGGCGGCGCCATCGCGGCCCGCACGCGCTCGGCGGCCTCGTCGCGCGGCAGCCCGCGTCGCTCCCGGAAGCGGCCGGCCAACTCCAGCCCGAACGACCAGTAGGCGAGCTCATAGGTGGGGTCGGCGGTCTCCCGGGGGTCGTAGAACTCCTGCGCGGGCATGACGGGAGGGCCGAGGTGGAACACCCCGTCCGTCTCGTCGGCGTAGTCGGACATGAAAGCGGCCGTGTCGTCGAGTGCGACCGCCGCCCGCGACTGTTCGCCGGCGAGTCCGTCGAGGAGGCGACGGCGGCGCGCGGCGCCGAGCAGCATCACGACATGCGGCGCCGCGCCGACGGCCGGTGGGAGTCCGTCCACGAGCTCGGGCTGCGCTACCTGACGGTGCACGACGCGGAGGCGGACGAGGTCGTCGTCGAGGCGAGGGCATTCCCCGTCGCCAGGAGGGGCGCCTTCGCGTGCTCCGACGAGGTGCTCACCGACGTCTGGATCGGGTCGGCCTACACGCTGCGGCAGTGCACCCACGGCCTGATCCTCGACGGCATCAAGCGCGACCGGATGCCCTGGATGGGCGACCTCGCGGTCAGCGTCCCGGCCTCCGCCTACGCGTTCCCCGATGCCGAGGTCGCCGAGCGCGGCCTCGTGGCGCTGGGCCAGAATCCGACGGGCTACGTCAACGGGATCCTCGACTACTCCCTGTGGTGGCTGATCTGCACGGCCGAGTACGCGCGCCACTTCGACGCCGATGCCTACCTCGCCGCCAATGCGGACCGCGTCGATGCGGTCGTCCGGGCGCTGGCCGCCGAGGCTGGGGACGACGGCGTGCTGCGGCCCCGCCCCGGGCCGGACGCGTACGACAAGCCGGTGTTCATCGACTGGGGCGTCGACGTCGACCCGGATCGCGACGCGACCGCGCTGCAGGCGCTGTGGTTCTGGGCGTTGACCAGCGCACGCGCCGTCCTCGACCGTGCGGGGCACCCGGGCGCTGGCGAGTGGCAGCAACTCGCGGAACGGCTCCGGGAGACGCTGCGCGCAAGGGCCTGGGACGCCCAGGCCGGCCGGTGGCGCGAGTACCTCGACGGCGCCGAGGCGAGCTCTCCCTACCCCGCGGTGTTCGCCCTCCTGGCGGGCCTGACCACGGGTGACGCCGCCGCGGAACTCGGCAGATGGCTGCTCACCGTCCCGGAGACCCGCACCCCCTTCGTCACCACCTTCGCGGTGCGCGCACTGGCGGAGGCGGGCCAGGCGGAGGCGGCGGTTGCACAGGTTCGGCGCCGCTGGGGCCGGATGCTCGAGCTGGGCGCGACGACGTTCTGGGAGGAGTTCCCGGACGACGATGCAAGCCCGTACGAGATGTACGGCCGCGCGTTCGGCAAGAGCCTCTGCCACGCCTGGGCCGCCGGGCCCGCGCAGCTGCTCCCGGAGATCGTCTGCGGCCTGCGGCCCGACCCAACCGGCGGAGGGTGGTCGAGGTTCGAGGTCGACCCGCGGCTCGGATCGCTGGCCTGGGCCGGCGCGATCGTCCCGGTTCCGGGCGGCGAGATCGCGGTGTTCGTGACGAGGGAACGGATCACGGTGCACATCCCCGCGGCCCACGCGCTGCTGCGCGACGGCGTCGCACACCACGGCCCCGCCACCCTGACGTTCGACGGAGCCGCATCCTGAGTCGCGCGGCCGTCACGCCCATCCGAGCAGCCTCACAAGAGCCTCTGATCAGTGCTTCCTCAAGACCAGCCGTCTCTCTGCGCAAGCGCCGTCAGGCGGAGGCCAGGTAGTCCGCGAGGGCCGCACGCACGATATCCGAACGCCTCCTCCCCGTTCGGGTCGCCAGGTCGTCGAGCTGGGCGCTCATGTAGGCGGGCATCCGAAGCGTTAGCTGCGGCGACCTGACGCCCGGGCCCGTGAGCGACGGTCTGCCGGGCGGCGGACCTATCGCGATCAGACGCGCAATCTCGGCCTCGTCGATGATGCCCTCGAGCTCGTCGTCCTCCGCGGTCGGAAAGTCCTCGTCGGTCATATAACGCACAGCTTCGAGCGCCTCCTCGTGCGTCATCCGCGGCGCCAGGGCGCCTAGCTCCGATGTCGCAACGACGTCGGCATTGAGTGAATTACCCATTCCTGTCCACCTCTCAACACAGTCAGAACCTCGAGTTCGATCCCACGATCGTCAAACCCGACGTACCAGCGTCCCGGTTCCCCGCTATTGGTCGTGATACCGCTCACCGAGCCCTTCATCGCGACGACCCACGTCGAGTAGCGAGGGACGCCGTGCTTGTCGGCCGACCTCCGGAACCTCACGGCTCTCTCCCGAGTCTTCCACGACACAGCTCTTTATGCAATGCATAATTACAGCAGCGCACGCACGACTCCACGCCCGCGCTCCCGCACTCACCACTCCTCACAACACCCATGCCGTTGTTATGGCGAGAGCAGACACCGATTTCCCGCCCGAGCCGCGGGTTGTGGATAACTGGCCACGGAGCGCGCATCGGCGGAGCGGCGGACCGAAGCACGGTACAGTGACCCCCGTGACAAAGAGTGTTTACATTGCCTCGTCGGAGCGGCAAGTCGGTAAGTCTTCCATCGCCCTCGGAGTCGTCGACCTGTTCGCCCGCCAAGTCCGCTCGGTCGGCGTGTTCCGCCCCGTCGTCGTCTCCACCCAGCACGACGCCGTGGCCGACGCGCTCCTGTCCCACAAGGGCGTCTCCCAGCCGTTCGAGTCCGCGGTCGGCGTCTCGTACACCGAGTGGGCCGACGACCCGGACCGCGCCCTCGACACCATCGTCGCCAAGTACTCGGCGCTCGCCGCGACGCGCGACGCCGTGGTCATCCTCGGCTCCGACTACGAGGATGTCGACTCCTCCACCGAGCTGGCGCGCAACGCCCTCATCGCGGCGAACCTGAACTCGCCGCTGATCTTCGCCTGCCGCGCCGACGGCCGCACCGTCGACCAGGTGCGCCGCCTCGCCGAGGCCGCCATCGACACGCTCGAGGCCAGCCACAACACCGTGGTCGGCATCGTCGCGACCCACGCCCAGCCCGGCGACCGCGACGAGGTCGCCCTCGCCTTGAAGAGCGTGCGCGACGCTGTCGTCTCCGTCTGGCCGGACAACGCGGTGCTGAACGCGCCGTCGGTCGGCACGCAGTTCGAGGCCGCCGACGCCGTCCAGTGGCTCGGCCAGCCCGAGTTCCTCGAGCACGAGTCGCTCGCCACCATCGTCGCGGGCATGACGCTGCCCAACCTGCTCACGCGGCTGAAGCGCGAGGCCACCGTCATCGTCCCCGCCGACCGCCTAGACCTCCTCCCCGGCCTCGTCATGGCGCACTCCTCGCCGGAGTACGGCCCGCTCGCCGCGCTGCTGCTCACGGGCGGGTTCGACATCCCGGAGTCGGTCTCGAAGCTGTTCGCCGAGTCCGTCATCGACCTGCCCATCGCCATCACCAAGGCCGACACCTACCCGACGGCGGTGGCCCTGCAGGACGTGCGCGGCACGTCGACGGGGTCGATGCGCAAGATCGAGGTGTCGCGCGCGATGTTCTCCGAATACGTCGACGAGGCCGCCCTGCTCGCCGCGATCGATCTGCCGCGCACCGAGATCCGCACGCCGACGATGTTCGAGTACCAGATCCAGCAGCAGGCCCGCGCCAACCGGCAGCGGATCGTGCTGCCGGAGTCCACCGACGACCGCGTGCTCGAGGCGGCGGCCGCCGTGCTGCAGCGCTCGTTCGCCGACATCATCCTACTCGGCGACGCCGTCCGGATCAGCGCCAGCGCCACCGAGCTCGGCCTGAACCTGAGCGCCGCGACGGTCGTCAATCCCGACGACCCGGAGCTCGTCGCGCGGTTCGCCGAGGAGTACGCCCGACTGCGCGCCCACAAGGGCGTCACCATCGAGCAGGCCCGCGCCAAGCTGAAGGACCTTTCCTACTTCGGCACGATGATGGTGCACCTCGGCCTCGCCGACGGCATGGTCTCCGGTGCCGTCAACACCACGGCCAACACCATCCGGCCCTCGCTCGAGTTCATCAAGACCGCGCCCGGCGTCGGCGTGGTGTCGGGCTCGTTCCTGATGTGCATGAGCAACCGCGTCGTCGTCTACGCCGATTGCGCCGTCAACCCCGATCCGACGGCGGAGCAGCTGGCCGACATCGCCATCAGCTCGGCGCGCACTGCGGAGTCATTCGGCGTCGAGCCGCGCGTGGCGATGCTGTCCTACTCCACCGGCGACTCGGGCGCGGGCGCCGAGGTCGACAAGGTCCGCGAGGCCACCCGGCTGGTGCGCGAGCGCGCGCCGGAGATCAAGGTGGAGGGGCCGATCCAGTTCGACGCCGCCGTTGACGAGGTGGTCGCGCGCCAGAAGATGCCCGGCTCCGAGGTCGCCGGCCGCGCGACGGTCTTCATCTTCCCGGACCTGAACACCGGCAACAACACCTACAAGGCCGTCCAGCGGACCTCGGGCGCCGTCGCCATCGGCCCCGTCCTGCAGGGCCTGCGCAAGCCGGTCAACGACCTGTCGCGCGGCTCACTGGTCGACGACATCATCTCCACCATCACCATCACGGCCATCCAGGCTCAGACCAGCTGAGCCGACCGACCTCAAGGAAGAACCCCATGTCGCAGCCGATCCTCCTGCTCAACTGCGGGTCGTCGTCGATCAAGTACCAGCTCCTCGACCCGTCGGAGGAGGGGCCCCGCGCCGTCGGCATCGTGCAACGGATCGGGCTGGAGTCGTCGACGATCGACCACGAGGTCGGGGACCTGGAGTTCCACGACGACACCCACTTCGCGGACCACACGGAGGCCGTCGCCGCGGTGGTCAAGATGTTCGCGGACCACGGCCCCAGCCTCGACGACGTCGTGGCCGTCGGTCACCGCACCGTGCACGGTGGTTCGACGTTCGTCGAATCTGTGCTGATCGACGACGCGGTGGTCGCCAAGCTGGTGGAGCTGTCCGGCCTCGCGCCGCTGCACAACCCGCCGGGCATCGCCGGCATCCGCGCCGCCGAGGAGGTGCTGCCGAACGTGCCGCACGTCGCCATCTTCGACACCGCGTTCTTCTCGACGCTGCCCGCCGAGGCGTACACCTACGCCATCGACTCGGAGGTCACCGAGAAGTACGGCATCCGCAAGTACGGCTTCCACGGCACCTCCCACCGCTACGTGTCGCGCAAGGCCGCCGAGTTCCTCGGCCGCCCGATCGAGGACCTCAAGATCATCGTCTGCCACCTCGGCAACGGCGCCTCGATCTCCGCGGTCGACGGCGGGGTCGCAGTCGAGACGTCGATGGGCCTCACCCCACTGCAGGGCCTGGTCATGGGCACCCGCTCCGGCGACGTCGACCCCGGGCTGCACACCTTCCTCGTCCGCGAGGGCGGCTGGGACATCAACGACGTCGACACCATGCTGAACAAGCGCTCCGGCATGCTCGGCCTCTGCGGCTACACCGACATGCGCGACGTCGAGGCGCAGAACGACGCGGGTAACGAGCGCACGAAGCTCGCGCTCGACATCTACGTCCACCGCCTCGTCAGCTACATCGGCTCGTACTACGCGGTGCTCGGCGGCCTGGACGCGATCGTCTTCACCGCCGGCGTCGGCGAGAACGCCAGCCCGGTGCGCGCCGCGGTGCTGAACCGCCTGAAGCACTTCGGCGTCACGCTCGACGACGCCGTCAACGCCGTCCGTTCGAAGCAGCCGCGCGCCATCTCGACGCCGGAGTCCGCGGTCGCCGCCCTGGTGATCCCGACCAACGAGGAGCTCGCGATGGCCCAGGAGACCCTGGCCATCATCTCCTGAAGGTTGTCGCAACCCCACAACGGGCGATACGTCCGATTGTGGGGTTTGCCATGTCCGCGACCGCGCGCTTGGCGCGGTCAGCGGACACCCCTGTAGGTGGCGTACCTTATACGGCATGGCTTCAGCTTTGATCACGGGTGGGACGTCCGGCATCGGTCATGCGTTCGCGGTCGAATTCGCCAGCCGCGGCACCGATCTGGTCCTCGTGGCCCGCGACGCCGACCGCCTGGAGAAGGTCGCCGCCGAGCTGCGCGAGACCCACGGCGTCGAGGTCGAGACGATCTCCGCCGACCTCGCCGTCCGCGACGACGTGATGCGCGTCGCCGACCGCATCGAGGACCCGGCCCGCCCCATCGACTGGCTGATCAACAACGCGGGATTCGGCCTGCACTCCACCGTCCTCGACCGCAGCGAGATCGACATCCAGGCCCGGGCGTTCGACGTCATGTGCCTGGCGGTCCTGATCCTGGGCGGCGCGGCAGGACGCGCCATGAGGGCGCGGGGAAGCGGCAGGATCGTCAACGTGGCGTCGACGTCGGCGGCGATCTACACGGGCAACTACTCGGCGGTCAAGGCGTGGGCGCGGACCTACTCGACCGCGCTCCAGCTCGAGCTGCGCGGCACCGGCGTCACGGTCACGGGACTGCTGCCGGGCTGGGTGCGCACCGAGTTCCACGACCGCGCGGGCATCAACGCGAGCAAGCTGCCGGGCTTCGTCTGGATCGAGGCCGACAAGCTCGTCCGCTCCTGCCTCGCCGACGCGGAGAAGGGGAGGATCGAGTCCATCCCGGACCTCAAGTGGAAGATCGCGATGTTCATCGGCGACCACGGCCCCCGGGGGCTCGCCCGCCTCGTCTCCCGCATGCTCACCGCTTCGCGGAAGAAGCACTGAGTTGGCCGACGACTCGAACACGCGCTACACGTCGAAGCTGCAGGCGACGACGCGGCAGACGGCCCAACTCCTCCTGCTGAAGCCGGCGCTCCAACGCCTGCTCAAGATCCACGTGCACGGCTCCTCGAACCTCGACAACCTGGAGGGCGCGTTCGCCGTCTTCTCCAATCACTCCTCCCACCTCGACGCGCCGCTCATCCTGTGCTCGCTCCCCGGGCGCCTCTCGAAGTTCGTCGCCACCGGCGCGGCGGGCGACTTCTTCTTCGGCAACTGGGTGAAGGCCGGCAGCATGCGCCTGTTCATGAACGCCTTCGCCGTCGACCGCGGCAAGGGCGGGAAGGGCAAGCGCGGCATGGCGTCGCGGCTCCTCGACGACGGCGTCCCGATCCTCCTCTTCCCCGAGGGCACCCGCTCCCGGACGGGCGCGATGGCGCCGTTCATCCCCGGCGTCGCGTCGCTCTGCATCTCGCGCGGCGTGCCCGCGCTCCCCGTCGCGCTCGTCGGGGCCTACGAGGCCTGGCCGTCGAAGCAGAAGCACCTGCCGAAGGGCCGCCCGGAGGTGCACGTGGTGTTCGGCCGGCCCATGACGCCGTATCCGGGCGAGATCGCGCACGAGTTCAACGAGCGGATGCGCCGCCAGGTTCTTGAGCTCCACGACACCACCGCCCGCGCGTACGGTAAGAAGACGTTGGCGGAGTACGAGCGAACCGACGCCCTCGAACGGGCGAAGAAGACCGAGATCGCCGCCTTGGCGGACGACGCCAAGGAACAGGCAGACAAGCAGGAGGACCGATGATCGAGGGCGTCAAGCAGCAGAAGTGGTGGGGTTGGGGCGAAGAGGGCCTCTCCTACCACTATGAGGACAAGCCCAAGTTCGCCCCCTTCGTGATGAAGATGGTCGGCGTCGACATCAACAAGCCGGTGCAGACGGTGCCGCCGTTCTCCTCGCTGCAGGTCCCGCCGTCGCAGCTGAGCGACGAGTTGCACACCCAGTTGGATGAGATCCTCGGCGCCAAGTACGTGCAGACCGACGACGAGACCCGCGTCGTGCACGCGTTCGGCAAGGGCGTCCGCGACCTCGTGCGCGTCCGCCGCGGCGACCTGGGCCGCGTCCCCGACGTCGTGCTCTACCCGGGCACGCAGGGCGAGGTCGAGCGCCTCGTCGACGCCGTGGTCGCGGCCGACGGCGTGCTGATCCCGTTCGGCGGCGGCTCCAACATCGTCGCGGCGCTCGAGGCGGTGCCGGGCGAGGCCCGCCAGGTGGTCTCGATGAACCTGGGCCGGATGAACAAGGTGCTGGAGATCGACGAGGTCTCGGGCCTCGCGCACATCCAGGCCGGCGTGTTCGGCCCCGACATGGAGGATCAGCTCCAGGCCCGCGGCTGGACCATGGGGCACCACCCGGACTCGTTCGTGTGGTCGACCCTCGGCGGCTGGATCGCCACGCGATCCTCCGGCATGCAGTCCGACAAGTACGGCGACATCGCCGACATCTGCCGCGGCCTCACCATGGTGATGCCCGGCCAGGTGCTGCAGCTGCGCCCGCTGCCGTCGACGTCGTCGGGCCCGTCCGTGCGCGAGATGGTGCTGGGCTCCGAGGGCCGCCTGGGCGTGATCACCTCGGCGTGGGTCAACGTGCACCGTCTGCCCGAGGTCCGCGAGCTCCAGGCCTACTTCTTCGAGAACTACGAGGCGGGCCTGAAGGCCTGCGAGCAGATCGTGTCGTCGGATGCCTCGGTGATGATGGCGCGCGTCTCCGACGCCGTCGAGACGCAATACATCATGGCCAACGGCAAGAAGTCGAGCCGGATCGGTTCCCTGGCGAGCAAGGCCATCCAGAAGCTCATGGAGCAGAAGAAGTGGGATCTGGAGCAGATCGCCATGAGCTTCATCGGCTTCGAGGGCAGCGCCAACCACGTCCGCTACGAGAAGGGCCTCGTCGGCAAGATCGTGCGCGAGCACGGCGGCATCTCCGTCGGCAAGGGCCCCGGCGCGCTGTACGACCAGAAGAAGTACGACACCCCTTACCTGCGCGACTTCATGCTCGACCGCGGCCTCGTCGCCGACGTGTCCGAGACGACGACGCCGTGGAAGTACGCCGCCCAGATCCACACCAACACCGTCGCCGCCTTCCACAAGAAGATGGACGAGCTGGGCGTGCGCGGCGTGGTGTTCTGCCACCTGAGCCACTCGTACCACTCGGGCGCGTGCCAGTACTTCACGTTCGCGATCGCCGACGACTCCGAGCACAACCTGGACACCTACGACGCCGCCAAGCGCGTCGTCCAGCAGTCGTTCATGGACAACCACGGGACGGTGTCGCACCACCACGGCGTCGGCGAGGAGCACAGCCCTTGGCTGGACCAGGACATCTCCCCCGCGGGCGTGTTCATCCAGCGGAAGCTGTTCGAGGGCGTCGACCCGGGCAACAACCTGAACCCCGGCAAGATCATCCACGACGGCGCCCCCGGCATCTCGTCGAACTCCTCCGACGCTTAGGGAACCACTGTCGATCGCTCCTTGAGCCGGTCCCCGGCGCGAAGCGCCCGGACCGTGTCGAAAGGCCTGGCACCCGGTTCGAGGACTGGTGTGACTGAGGAGGGCCAAGACCGTAGAGTTGGCCGGTGCGCGATTTTCTGGCACTCCTCAAGCTTCCCGGCCTCGGGCTGGTGATCACCACCCAACTGATCGCTCGGTTCCCCGCGGGCATGTACTCGCTCGGCATCCTCATGCTGGTCGAGCACCGCATGGGCACCTACACGGCCGCCGGCCTCGTCCTGGCCGCATTCTCCGTCGGCACCGCCGTGGCCGGCCCCGTGGTGTCTCGTCAGCTCAGCCGCTTCGGGACGACGCAGGTGCTGCTGGTCACGCTCGCGATCTCGGTGGCCGCCGTCGTCGCGCTCGTCCTGGCCCCGCTGCCGCTGGCCGGGATGATGGTGCTCGGCGCCGTCGGAGGCGCGGCGATGCCGCCGGTGGTGCCCGCCGTGCGGACGCTGTACCCGCACCTCGCGCCGTCGAGCCTGGTCACGCCCCTCTTCAACCTCGACGCGGCGCTGCAGGAGCTCATCTGGGTGATCGGGCCGGTGGCGATCACGCTGCTGGTGGCCGGCCTCGGGACGTCGACGGCGCTGCTCGTCGTCGCGGGCATCCAGGTGGCCGGAGGGCTCATCTTCGCGCTCGTGCCGATGGTGAGGAACACCAGGATCCCGGCCACCAACCGACGGTTGGGCGGCGTCATGCGCAACCGCTCCGTCGTCCTGATGGTTGTCACGTCGCTGTTGTTGATCGGCGGCTTCGCGGCCATGGAGGCCGCCGTCGTCGCTACCTTCGGCGAGGGCTCGCTCTCCGCCGGTCTGGCGCTGGCGATCTGCTCGATCGGCTCGCTGTTCGGCGGGCTGTACGCGGGCAACCGGCAGCTGACGCGGTGGTCGCTGGCCATCCGGATGAGCGTCGTCGCGCTCGGCTTCGGCGCCGCCGTGGCGTTCGCCAGCGGCTTCTGGGGCATCTCGCTTGCGCTGTTCGTCGCCGGCCTCGGGTGCGCGCCCGCACTGGCGGCAGTGTCGTCGGTGATCGCCGGCAGCGTGGACTTCGCCGACACCGCGGAGGCCTACGGCTGGGTGGGGACCGGTCAGCTGCTCGGCGCCTCGGTGGGCTCCGCGGCGGCCGGCATCGCCATCGATCACGTCGGCGGATCCGGCGGCCTGATGGTCAGCGTGGTGGTTGTCGCGGCCTCCGTGCTCGTCGCGATCGTCTTCCGCCGCGCCCAACCCGACCTCCGGGTCCCGATCGCCTCCCACTGATCGCGGGCCTAGAGGTTCCGCTTGAGGGCGAAGAACTCCTCCAACGGCGCCGCGCACTCGTCGGCGAGGACCCCGGAGACGACCTCCGGGCGGTGGTTCAGGCGGGGATCGCGCACGACGTCCCAGAGCGACGACACGGCCCCGGCCTTCTCGTCGAACGCGCCGAACACGAGCCGCTCGAGCCGCGCGCCGACGATGGCCCCGGCGCACATGGTGCAGGGCTCGAGGGTGACGACGATGGTGCACCCCTCCAGGCGCCACTCGCCCACGGCCTCGGCGGCCCGGCGGATGGCGACGACCTCGGCGTGCGCGGTGGGGTCGCCGTGGAGCTCGCGCTCGTTGCCCGCGCGGGCGAGAACCTCGCCGTCGGGCCCGAGGACCACCGCGCCGATGGGGACGTCGTCGTGGAGCGTCGCGGCGTCGGCCTCAGCGAGCGCCATCCGCATCGCGGCATGCCAGCGAGTGCCCACGGGTTCCAACCAGTTCCTCGCCCAGGACCCCAGGCTCAGGCATGAAAAAAGCCCCGGCGTTTCGCCGGGGCCTACCTGGCGCGCTCGGAGGGACTCGAACCCCCAACCTTCTGATCCGTAGTCAGATGCTCTATCCGTTGAGCCACGAGCGCTTGGGCGAAAAGTAACTATACAGGGCTTTCGGAGGCCGGGGCAAAACGGGCGCCCGCCCGACCGGGCGAATCAGGCATCACCCCTAGTCAGGGCCTCGCGGACCGTCTCAAGCCGAAGCCTCTCGCCCAGGCCGACGCCGAGCACGCCGGCCAGGTCGGCGTCGGTTGGCGGCCCGGGACGCCCGGACGTTCGCGGCCGGCACAACCGCCGGCCACCGGTTCGCGGACCACCGACGATGGATGCCAGGATGGACGCGTGACAGCAATCTGGGCCCATCGCGGCGCGAGCGCCTACGCCCCCGAGAACACGATCCCCGCCTTCGAACTCGCCCTGGCCATGGGCGCCGACGGCATCGAGCTCGACGTCCAGCGCAGCGCCGACGGCCACGTCGTCGTCATCCACGACGTGACGATCAACCGCACCTCGAACGGCGTGGGCAAGGTGGTCAGCTTGACCTTCGACGAGCTGCGCCGCTGCGACTTCAGCAACGGTTTCGCCGGGCAGCGCAACGTCAAGATCCCGACGCTGCGCGAGGTCCTCGAGCTCTGCGCGCCCACCAACGCGACGGTCAACGTCGAGCTCAAGAACGGCACCGAGCTGTACCCCGGGTTGGAGAACGACGCCCTGCGGGTCGTTCGCGACGCGGGCATGCTCGACCGCGTGGTCTTCAGCTCGTTCAACCACTACTCGCTGGCGAACCTCCGCGGCCAGGTCGCCCCGGACAACCTCGCGCTGCTGATCTCCGACGGCCTCTACGACCCGTGGCTGTACGCGAGGTCGTTCGGCGCCGGCGCGATCAACCCGGACTACCGCGCGCTGCAGATGCCGGGCTACGTCTGGTACTCCCACGAGGTGGGCGTCAAGGTCAACGCCTGGACGATCACCGACGAGGACACCGCCCGCTGGGCCGCGAGCCTCGGCGTCGACGCGATCATCACGAACCTCCCCGACCAGGCCGCCGACGCCCTCCGCTACCAGCGGTACCACCACGCTGGTTGAGCCGCCACGTGAGCGCAGCGAACCGGCGAGTCGAAACCACTAGGCCGAACACGAGTCATCCATCCCGTGCGTCCTCGTTACGGCACCACCTGCCTGCGGAACCTCTAAGCTCGCGCCCATGACCAACCCGTTCCGGCCCGAGCTGTGGACGCCCGTCGAGGGCTTCGACTTCACCGACATCACGTACCACCGCGCCAACGACGTGCCCGCGGTGCGGATCGCGTTCGACCGGCCGGAGGTGCGCAACGCGTTCCGGCCGCACACCGTCGACGAGCTGTACCGGGCGCTGGAGCACGCGCGGACCTCGTCGGACGTCGGCTGCGTGCTGCTCACCGGCAACGGTCCGTCCGAGAAGGACGGCGGCTGGGCGTTCTGCTCCGGCGGCGACCAGCGCATCCGCGGGCGCGCCGGGTATCAGTACGCTGAGGGCGAGACGGCCGAGTCCGTCGACGCCGCGAAGCTCGGCCGGCTGCACATCCTCGAGGTGCAGCGGCTCATCCGGTTCATGCCGAAGGTCGTGATCGCGCTCGTCAACGGCTGGGCCGCGGGCGGCGGGCACTCCCTCCACGTCGTCGCCGACCTCACCCTCGCGTCGCGGGAGCACGCCAGGTTCAAGCAGACCGACGCCGACGTCGGCTCCTTCGATGCCGGGTACGGCTCGGCCTACCTCGCCCGCCAGGTGGGCCAGAAGTTCGCGCGCGAGATCTTCTTCCTCGGCGACGTCCACGACGCCGAGGACGCGCACCGCATGGGCATGGTGAACCGCGTCATCGACCACGAGCGGCTGGAGGACGTCGGCCTGGAGTGGGCGGCGAAGATCTGCGGCAAGTCGCCGACGGCGCAGCGCATGCTGAAGTACGCGTTCAACGCGATCGACGACGGCCTGGTCGGCCAGCAGATCTTCGCCGGCGAGACGACAAGGCTCGCGTACATGACCGACGAGGCGGTCGAGGGCCGCGACTCGTTCCTGGAGAAGCGCGCCCCCGACTGGTCGAAGTTCCCCTACTACTACTGAATAGGCACTATAAGTCCTAGTCAGCGCGATTTAGGGCACCGCTAGTCCGCACAGAGTCCGCAGAAAGTCCGAGAACGGTGGTCATCAGACCGCCTGCGGCGACCCTCGTCCGGTCCTCCGCGGAGGGCCACAGATGGGCGTAGGTGCCCAGCGTCGTCGTCGCCGACGCGTGGCCGAGTGCCCGCTGCACGGTGACCACGTCGCACCCGGCGGCAATCAATCCGGACGCGTAGAAGTGCCGCAGGTCGTGCAGCCTGACGCCGCCCACGTCTGCGCCTCCGGCCGCCCGTCGCCACAGGTAGGTGACCCGGTTGTCGTGCCACGGCGTCCCGCCGTCGGCGAAGAGCCAGCGCGCCGGATCGTCCCCTGGGCACCACCGGGCGACGTGCTCGGAGAGCAGCTCGACGAGTTGCTCGGGCAAGTAGACGACCCGCTCCGAGCCGTACTTCGGCGGCACGACCTCCATCCCGCCGCCGTCGGCCCGTTGCAGCTGCCGCGACACGGTCAACGTCCGTCGCAGGAAGTCGACGTCGCCGACGCGGACGCCGGCCGCTTCCCCCTTGCGGAGCCCGGCGAAGGCGCACAACGCCATGAAGGCCCGGAACGGGGTGCGCACCCCCAACAGCAGCCCCACCTGCTCCGACGAAGGAATCCGCATGGCCGCCTCGGCCCTGCGCTTGCGGGGCAGCCGGACCCCGACACACGGGTCGACCGCGATCACCTTGTCCCGGATCGCGGCACGGAACACCGAACGCACCTGCTGGAAGCGGACGCCAATGGTGGAGGCCGCCAGCCCCTCGGTAACCTGGCTCTGCACCCATGCCTCGACGTGCGAGGTGCGAACGGAGCGGATCGGAAGCTCCCCGAACGGAGCGGTGGCCGCCGCACGGTCGAACGACAACCGGGTGGCCCGGACCCAGACCTGGCGAGCGGACCAGCCCTGGTAGTAGGACGCGAACGTGATCCGTCCCGCCTTCGGGTCGGCGTAGAGGCCGGTCAGGATCGACGTCGTGACCTCATCCAGCCAGCGCTGCGCGTCGATCTTGCGCCTGAAGTGGCGGGAGCGCTCCTTGCCGGCGTCGTCCCGGTAGCGGGCTCGCCATACCCCGTCCGGCCTTCGCGAAATGGACGCCATCACGCGCTCCTTTCCCTGGCAAAGGGTCCGGGGCGGAAAGCTGTCCGGGACGCCCGCCACCCATGCCGAACAGGCTCCAGTTCCACGATGTTCCTGCTCCTCATCGGTTCGTCCCTACATTTGGTGACTCGTGCGCGTGTGCTGCGGCGGCTTCGGCTTCGGCGCGCCGGGCGGCGACGGCCGCGTTGTGGGCGGTCAGGATCCCCGCGAAGTATTGGCGGTGCACCTCCTCCCTCACACCGCCGGGTTTGAGCGGCAGGTTTGCGGTGATGCCCTGCACGATGCGTTCCGCGCCGGCGGAGAGGGTGTCGAGCACTTCCAGCACTTCCTCGGCCCAGGCCTGTATCTGGTCGCCCTGGGCTGAGTCACCGCTTCGCGCCAAGCCGGTCACCACGCGTTCGCGGTCGCCGTCGATGGTCGCCAGTTCTTGCTGGATGCCCATCGAGATTCGGAATTCGGTCTCCTGGGTGCGCCTGACGATGTTGGTGAGTTCGCGGAAGGCGTCGTCGGCGTTGGACCAGTCGGCCAGCATGTCGTCGACCGTGGAGCCCAGGACCTCGGCAAGGGCGTACACCTCGTCCAGTCGGCAGGGGCGTTGGGCCTTCTCGACCCGGTCGATCGTGGCCTGGTGGAACTTCAGGCCGTACTGCTCGCGCAGCTGCAGGGCCAGGTCGGTCTGGGACAGGCCGCGAAGCTCCCGTAGGCGTCGCACTTCGCGCGCGAACGTCTGGCCCAGCGGTCCGACGTCGGCACCGCCCGCGGCGGGTTCGGTGTCTGTCATGACCTCAGCGTAACAACACTGTGTTGGGTTGCCAATACAGTGCTTGACAGCTCGGTGGTTTCCGTTCATAATCAACATGCTGGTATCCCTACACGCTGTTATGGAGCGAGCGATGATGGACGACACCGAGATCTGGTTCACCGACCAGGTGGCCGAGTACCTCCACACACCTGCCACCACGATCCGATGGTGGCGCTACATCGGCCAGGGACCCAGGAGCTTCAAGCTCGGCGCCCGCAAG
>DAONOU010000007.1:0-24250 GCA_035409265.1 Arachnia sp.
CGCCGTCGTCGATCAGCCCGAACCGACCGCGCGCCTCGTTGCCCAGGGCGATGTTCTCGCTCACCGTGAGCTCCTCGAGGAGGATGAGCTCCTGGTGGACGATGGCGATGCCGTGCTCGTGCGCCGACCGAGGGGTGAGGTCCTCGGCCGGCTCCATGGCGCCGTCGCGCCCGGCGATGCGGACGGTTCCCGCGTCCTTCGGGTACACCCCGACGAGGACCTTCATCAGGGTGGACTTACCCGCCCCGTTGGCGCCCATGAGCGCGTGGATCTCGCCCGCCGCCACGCGCAGGGTCCCGTTGCGCAGGACCTTCACGCCGGAGAACGCCTTCTCGACGCCCTCCATCTCCACCAGGAGCTCTCCAGCCATTGTCGTGGCCTCCTCCGACTTCTCAGCTCGCCGACTCGTAGGCGGCTTCGCGGTCGATGAACTGCTGGACGTTGTCCTTGGTGACCAGGTCGATCGGCGCGGTCACGTGGGTCTCGATGGTCTCGTCCTTCAGCTTCTTCTCCATGAGCTCCATGGCGATGTAGCCCATCTGGTACGGGTCCTGCGCGATGGTCGCCCGGATCTGGGTGTCGTCCTTGATGGCCGAGAGCAGGTCCGGGGTCGCGTCGACGCCGACGATCAGCGTCTGGAGGTCGCGGGCCTGGACGGCGCTCAGGGCGCCCATGGCGCTCGACTCGTTGACGCCGTAGACCGCGTCGAGGTCCGGGTTGGCCTGGAGGATGGTCTCCGCCGAAGCCAGCGCGGTCTCGCGCTGCATGCCGTCGCCCGCGTTGGCCACGAGCTTGAGATCCGGGTACTCCTCGAGGGCCTCAAGGAAGCCCTGCTCGCGCTGGCTCGTGGAGGTGACGGTCGGCACGCCGATCAGCGCGATGTTGCCCTTTCCGCCCAGCTGGTCGGCGATGTAGGTGGCCGCGTCCTTGCCGATCTGGACGTTGTCGGACTCGACGAAGCTGGTCACCTCGGCGCCGATGACGTTGATGTCGACGGGGATCACCGGGATCCCCGCGGTCAGCACGGTCTGGACCGCGTTGGTGAGGCCGGCCGAGTCGACGGGGTTGACCAGCAGGCCGTCGATGTCCTGCTGCGTCAGGTCCTCGATCTGCTGGACCTGGGTCTCGACCTTGTAGTCGGCGCTCATCACCTTCAGGGTGATGCCGTTCTCGTCCGCGTACTTCTGGGCGCCCTTCTCCATGGCGACGAAGAACGGGTGGACGCTCTGGCCGAAGGAGAAGGCGACGGTGAGCTGGCCGTCGGCTGGCGCCGTCGGGCTGCCGGTGTTGTTCGGCGTGGAGCCGGGACCTTCGGCGGTGCAGGCGGTGACGGCCAGCGCGAGGACGCCGGCGGTGATCAGGGAGGTGATCTTCTTGAATGCCATTTTGGGCACACTCCTCTTCATTGACGGGGTGAGGTGGGGACGGAGGGGGCGGGAGCCGTCCTCCGGGACTGCCGCCGCGGGTGCGGCGGATGCGGGTGGGCTAGATGCCCTTGGCGGCGCGCGGCGGCGTGACCCGCTTGCCGAGCACCGTGAACTTCGAGGCGCCGCTCGCGGCGGGGATGTTGTTCGCCAAATCGTTTAGGTTGGCAAACGCGAGCGTCCCGAACTTGATCGCTTCCTTGAAGGGAGCGGGTATTCCGAACTCGTCGGAGGTGGTGAGGCGGAGCGACGCGGGCAGGTGGGCGGCCAGGCGCTCCATGAGGTACCCGTTCCGGACGCCGCCTCCGCTGGCGATGAGCGCCTGCATCTGGTCGAGGTTCGGCACGTGGTCCTGGATCGACCGAGAGATGGCGATGGCCGAGAACTGGGTGAACGTGGCGACGAGGTCCGCGGAGCTGTGCTCCGAGTACTCGTCGATCTTGGCGTCGGCGTACTTCGAGCCGAAGTCGAGGCGCCAGGCGCTGCGGGGGACGGGGCGCGCGAAGTAGGGGTGGTTCTTCAGCTCCTCGAGGAGCGGCTCGAGGACCGTTCCGGTGCGCGCGAGGGCGCCGTCGGCGTCGTAGGACTTGCCCTCGAGGCGGCTCATGGCGTGGTCGATCATGACGTTGCCGGGGCCGGTGTCGAAGGCCATCATCTTGGACCGGTCGGCGTCGGCCAGCTGGCAGTTCGCGATGCCGCCGATGTTGAGGGTGAGCACGGGGCCGATGTCCCTGAACGCGACGAAGTCGAGGTACTGCATGAGCGGGGCACCGGTGCCGCCGAGCGCGTGGTCGGCGGGGCGGAACTGCGTCACGACGTACGTGTCGGCCTCGACGGCGACGACGGACGGCTCGCCGATCTGCATGCCTGCGCCGAAGATGCCCTCGTGCCAGCGGGCGACGCGGCCGATGGCTCGGCCCTCGTCGAGGCGGGCGTGGACCGGGGGCTCCTGGTAGATGGTCTGGCCGTCGAAGCCGATGACCGCCACGTCCTCGCCCGTGAGGTTGAGGTCGCGCATGAGGGCGGTGGCCGCGTCGGCGTAGACGGCGCCGGCCTCGTAGTTGAGGCGGGTCATCTCGAAGAGGGAGACCTCGTTCTCGAAGGCCGCGAGGACGCGAACGGCGACCTCGGCGGGCCAGTCGTAGCTGGCGCCCGCGATGAACCGGGGCTTCGTGGGGTGGCCGTCCTCTGCGATGTCGATCTCGATGGCGACGGCGTCGACGCCGTCGAAGGACGAGCCGCTGTTGATACCGATGACTACAGCCATGGTTTTCCTTTCTTTGGGTGGTCGGGGGAGGGTCAGGCGCTGCATCCGCAGGACTCGCGCAGCACCAGTGCGGGGATGGGCATGGGGGCGGTGGTCGTGTGCTCCTCCTCTCCGCGGGCGGCCAGCACGAGGGCGCCGGCGTGCTTGCCGATCTCGCGGGTCTGCTGATCGACGACGGTGATCGGCACGTCGAAGGCGGGGGCCCAGTCGAAGTCGTCGAACCCGATGAGGCCGACGTCGTGGCCGATGCGGATGCGCTCCTGCCGGAGCGCGCGGATGGCGCCGTTGATGAGAAGCTCGTTCGAGCAGTAGAGGGCGTCCATCGCGCGCCCGTCCTCGGTGCGGAGGAAGGCGGCCATGGCGCGTTGGGCTGTCTCGATGGAGTTGGAGCCCTCGATGATCCGGAGCGAGGCGCCCGCCTCCTCGGCCGCCGTGGTGAGGCCGCGCTGTCGGCCCTCGCGGGTCGGCCAGCCGGCCGTGTGCCCGAGGAAGGCCCAACTCCGGTAGCCGTGCGCGGCGAGGTGACGGCCGACGTCGCGGCTGATGTCCTCGCCGTTGCCCATGGCGGAGGGCAGGTGCGAGAACTCGTCGGGCGGGGTGCAGTCGACGAAGACGACCGGGATTCTCCGCTCGAGGAGGCGCTCGAGGTTCTCCGAACGGATGCGGTAGCTGAGTATCACGGCGGCAACGCGCAGCTGGAGCATCGTCTCGATGAACTCCGCCTCGCGGCGCTGGCTGTAGGCCTCGCCGTCGGTCGCGTCCGCGGTGAGCGTGTGGTAGCCGGCGGGGCGGACGACGTCCTCGATGCCCGCGACCAGCTTGGCGTAGTACACGTTCTCGGACTTGGCCGTCAGGATCCCGACGGTGCGGGTTCCCTCGCCGCGCAGCATCTGAGCCGTCCTGTTCGGCCGAGGGTCAAGGGGCTTCCCTAAACGATTTGGTAACAGTTTGATAACGGTATCTGGGGAGCGCCGCCCGGCTCGTTCGGGAGCCGGGGCGTGCGACGACCTGCGCAGGTTCGGTGGGCTGCGTATAGGCACGGCCAACCGAACCCGCGCAGGTCACTGCACGGGCGGGCCCGTAGCGGGCTACTCCGCGGTGGTCCCGCGGGTCCCGAGCGCGATCTCCAAGTTCACCAGCTCGTCGACCATCTCGCGGGGGAGCCGCCAGCCGAAGGTGTCGAACCAGCGGCCGATCCGCGGCACCTCGTCGCGCCACTCCTGCTCCTTGTAGCCGACGACCTCGGCGAGGTCCTCGTCCGGGATGTCCAGGCCGTCGACGTCGAGGGAACCCGCGGCGGGAAGCAGGCCGATCGGCGTCTCGACGGCGTCGGCGGTCCCCTCGATGCGCTCGGCGACCCACTTCAGCACGCGCGAGTTCTCGCCGAAGCCCGGCCACATGAAGCGGCCGTCGGCGTCGCGCCGGAACCAGTTCACGTAGAAGATCTTCGGCAGGAGGTCCGCGTCGGTCGCCGTGCCGACGTCGAGCCAGTGCTGCACGTAGTCGGCCACGTGGTAGCCGATGAACGGCAGCATCGCCATCGGGTCGCGCCGCAGCACGCCGACGGCGCCCTTGGCCGCCGCCGTCGACTCCGACGAGCAGGTGGCTCCCATGAAGACGCCGTGCGTCCAGTCGCGCGACTGGGTCACCAGCGGCACGGTGTTCTCGCGGCGCCCGCCGAAGATGATCGCGTCCAGCGGCACGCCGTTCGGGTTCTGGTACTCGTCGCTGAGGATGGGGCACTGCTCGATCGGGGTGCAGAAGCGGCTGTTCGGATGGGCGGCCTTCTCGTCGGGGCGGCCGCCCTCCGGGCCGGTGGCGCCGTGCCAGACGCGGCCCTTCCAGTCGGTCAGGACCTCGGGCTTCTCCTTGGTCATGCCCTCCCACCACACGTCGCCATCGGGCGTGAGGCCGACGTTGGTGAAGATCGAGTTGCCGCCCTCGATGGTGAGCATCGCGTTCGGGTTGGTCTCCATGCTCGTGCCCGGGGCGACGCCGAAGAAGCCCGTCTCCGGGTTCGTCGCGTACAGCCGGCCGTCGCGGCTGGGCCGGATCCACGCGATGTCGTCGCCGAGCGTCTCGACGGTCCAGCCGGGGACGGTGGGCTGCAGCATGGCGAGGTTGGTCTTGCCGCAGGCCGACGGGAACGCCGCGGCGACGTGGAACTCGCGGCCCTCCGGCGAGATCAGCTTCAGGATCAGCATGTGCTCGGCCAGCCAGCCCTCGTCGCGCGCCATCACCGACGCGATCCGCAGCGCGTAGCACTTCTTGCCGAGCAGCGAGTTGCCGCCGTAGCCGGAGCCGTACGACCAGACCATGCGCTCCTCGGGGAAGTGCACGATGTACTTGGTCTCGTTGCACGGCCAGGCGACGTCGTCGACGCCGGGCTCGAGCGGCATGCCGACCGAGTGCAGGCACGGCACGAAGTCGGCCTCGGTCTCCTCCATGACGCGCAGCGTCTCCGCGCCCATCCGCGTCATGATGCGCATGGACAGCGCGACGTAGGCGGAGTCGGAGACCTCGACGCCGAACTTCGGGTCCTCCGCGTCGAGGTGCCCCATGCAGAACGGCATGACGTACATGGTGCGGCCGCGCATGCAGCCGTCGTAGAGGTCGGTCAGGATCCGCTTCATCTGCGAAGGGTCCATCCAGTTGTTCGTGGGGCCGGCGTCGCGCTCGTCGACCGAGCAGATGAAGGTGGAGTCCTCGACGCGGGCGACGTCGTCGGGATCGGTGCGCGTGTAGATGGAGTTCGGCTTGTGCGCCGGGTTCAGGCGCACGACGGTGCCCGCGTCGACCAGGCGGTCGACCAGCGCGTCCCACTCGGCGTCGGAGCCGTCGCAGTAGTGGATGGCGTCGGGTTGGCACAGCTCGACGACCTCGTCGAGCCACGCCAGCAGTCTGGGATGGGTGGGGGTCGTGCCGGTCGTCGGGAGGGTGGTGCGGCTTCTCGTTTCGGTTACGGTGCTCATGGTTCGAAAACCCCTAGTGTCGTCATTGACAGGCGTCGACGTTGATCGCCTCAACTCCACCATAACCGGGGACCTCGCCGGAGCCGAACCCGGGGTGCCCTGTCTCACGCTGGTAGTCTCCGAGCGTGCGCCGCGTGACGATGATCCTGGCCTCTGCCGCCCTCCTGGGGCTGGCGGGCGCCTGCACGGGCCCGGTGCCCGTTCCCCCGGTCGCGCCCAGCTCCGGCCCGGGCAGCCCGTCGCCGGCCACGCCGCCGGCCGCCCCCACCGACTCGCCGACCCCGCCGTTGGACGAGTCCACCCCGCCGACGTCGCTGCCGCCCGTCTCGCAGCCGGCCCCGCAGGGTGGGCCGTGGGAGAAGGTTGGCGCGACCCTCCGCAGCGCGGAGGACGCCCAGGCGCTGACGTCCGTTCCTGAGAGCCTGCGCGCGTTCCTCGCCGCGAGGATCGGGCACGAGGACGACGCCGGGTGCGCGGTCACGGAGGTCGTCCTGCTGGGCGTTCACGGCGACGGCTTCGCGTTCGGCACCGAGGACACCACCTGCGGCGGCGCGCACACCGTGTGGGGGATCACCGAGGGCCGGTGGGAGTACATCGTCCAGTACGGGGACGCGATGCCGTGCGAGTTCATCGCGCAGAACGACATCCCCCGCGGCGTTCCCGGCCTGCGCTGCGTCGGCGACGAGGGCGCCGAGGACTACTGAGGCCGTAGTGAGCGCGATTTCCGGCCTCGACGGGGGCACTCGCGCGTCGTTCGTCGTCGTGGGTGGCGGCATCGTCGGGTGCGCGGTCGCGCGTGAGCTGACCGTGAGGTTCCCGGGCGCCGAGGTCACCGTCGTAGAGAAGGAACACGCCCTGGCCGCGCACCAGACCGGCCACAACTCGGGCGTCGTGCACGCCGGGCTGTACTACGAGCCGGGAGGGTTGAAGGCGCGCCTGTGCCGCCGCGGGGTGGGGCTGCTTCGGGAGTTCTGCGCGGCGAAGGGGCTGCCGTACGAGGAGTGCGGGAAGCTCGTCGTGGCGCTCGACGGCGACGAGGAGCGACGGCTGAAGGGGATCTTCGAGCGGGCGACGGCCAACGGCGTGCCGGGGGTCGAGATGCTCGGGCCGGAGGGGATCCGCGAGGTCGAGCCGAACGCCGTCGGCGTGGCCGCGCTGCGCTCGCCGGGCACCGCGATCGTCGACTACGCGGCCGTCACGCGAGCCCTCGCCGACGACGTGGTCGCCGCGGGCGGGCGGGTGCTGCTTGGCCGCGAGGTGCGCCGCGTGCGCGACGAGGCCGACGGCGTCGTCGTCGAGACTGACGAGGGCGAGTACCGGGCGGACCGTGCGATCGTGTGCGCCGGGGCGCAGTCGGATCGGCTTGCGCGTCGCTCGGGAGGTGAGCGGCAGCCGAGCGTAGTGCCCTTCTTCGGCCAGTACTTCCTGCTGGAGCCCGCGTATCGTGACGTGCTCCGCGGCCTCGTCTACCCGGTGCCTGACCCGAGGTACCCGTTCCTCGGCGTGCATCTGACCAAACGGGTCGACGGGGAGATGACGGTCGGCCCGAACGCCTTCCTTTCGCTGTCGAGGGAGCGCTACCGGGGTCTCGGGCTCGACGCCCGGGACCTGGCGGAGACGCTGGCCTTCCCGGGGTTCTGGCGCTTCGCCGGTCGCAACCTGCCGACCGCGGCGCGCGAGGCGCGCACCGTCGTTTCGAAGCGGCTCTTCCTCCGTGAGGCGCGGCGCTACGTCCCCGCGTTGGAGGGCGCCGACGCCACCCGCCTGACCAGGGGCATCCGCGCCCAGGCGATGGACGCCGACGGCGGTCTCGTCGACGACTTCCGGATCGAGCGCGGCTCCCGGACCGTGCACGTCCGCAACGCTCCCTCCCCGGGCGCGACGTCCGCGATGGCGATCGCGGAGCACGTCGTCGACCTGCTGGGGCTCGGGGACTGACTCCTTCGCCTGTAACACGGCTCTCAGCTATCGTTTACCGATGTATTATTATCGTTAGTCGACATCTGATGGAGTGCCCGCAGGCCTTGAAGGCGAACGTGAAGCGATGGACGATCTACTTCCTGAGGGCCTTCCTCGGCCTTCTCGCGGTCCTTCTCCTTGCGGCGCAGGTGGTGTTCTTCCCGATCCTGTCCGGCGAACTGGCACAGGAGTATCCCGAGCTGGCCTGGGCGCGGTGGCCGCTGCTGGCCGCGGTGATCGTCCTGCTACTCGGCGTGCAGGTCGTGCTCGGCTGCGTCTGGAGGCTGTTGTCGATGGTGGCCGACGACACCGTGTTCACAACGGCGGCGTTCCGCTACGTCGACATGATCGTGCGCATCGTGGCTCTCGAGGCGTTTCTGCTCGCCGCGGTGAACGTGTTCCTGTCATACGGGGTTAACGCGAACCCGCCCGCGCTCAGCCTGGGCATCCTGCTGCTCGTCGTCGCGGCGATGTTGGTGTGGCTGCTGATGCTGGTCATGCGGCACCTGCTGGAGAAGGCGACGACGCTGCGCGAAGAGTTGGAGCAGGTCGTCTGATGGCGATCGTCGTCGATCTGGACATCGAACTCGCCCGCAGCCGGATGACGCTTGGCGAACTGGCGGAGCGGGTCGGCATCACGCCCGTCAACCTCTCTGTCCTCAAGAACAACAGGGCCAAGGCCGTGCGGTTCACGACTCTCGACGCGATCTGCCGCGAGCTCGGCTGCCAGCCCGCCGACATCCTCCGGTACGTCCCGGAAGGTGAGGAAACCACTCGCCCGAGGTGAGGCGGTCCGTACTGCGTCGGCAAATGGAACAGCATGTCGAGGATGGCGCGGTAGTTGGGTGCGTGTCCGTGCGCTCCGCGTGCAATAGCGCACCCCTGGGCGGTCTCAGGCGGTCTCGCGCGGACACAGAAAACCCCTGACTACGCTTCATGCCTAGTCAGGGGGTTCCCTGTAGTCGGGGTGACAGGATTTGAACCTGCGGCCTCGTCGTCCCGAACGACGCGCGCTACCAAGCTGCGCCACACCCCGAGGGCCGTCGGAAATATTAGCCGACGGCGACCGATTACGCGAACCACCACGAATCGCGTGCTCCGACTTCACCTGCAGCCGGGCTTCGAGTGTCCCCGTCGAGCCGTTACCGTGGCTGCAAACGTTCGATTCGCGATGCTGTCGGGTTACCGTGAACGTCAGAGTCAACTATCTGACTCTGGCGTACACGCTGACGTCGACCACTGTGTGGATCGAACGTTTGCAGCCACGTTGTGTGCTCACGCGATCCGTGCGTGTGCGGCTCGAGGAACGAACCCTACGACGAGCGGGGGCGCAGCGTCAGCAGCGTGACCTCCGGGCGACACGCGAACCGGTAGGGCGCGTACGGCGAGGTGCCCAGGCCCGCGGAGACGTGCATGTGCGCCGTGTGGCCGCCGCAGGTGTGCGACGACATCCCCTTCACCCGCGCGGTGTCCAGGTCGCAGTTGGTGACCAACGCGCCGTAGAACGGGACGCAGACCTGGCCGCCGTGCGTGTGGCCGGCGAGGATCAGGTCCATGCCGTCGGCGGCCATGCCGTCGATCACCCGGAGATAGGGGGCGTGCGTCACCCCGATGTTCAGGTCCGCCTCGTCGTCGGGAGGCCCCGCCACGAGGGGGTAGTCGTCGCGGTTCAGGTGAGCGTCGTCGGTGCCGCGGAACGCGAGCCGATACCCGTTCACGTCGAGGACGGCGCGGCGATGGGTCAGATCTTCCCAGCCGCAGCCCTCCAGGCCGTCGCGGAGCTGCTCCCACGGCAGCTCGCGGCGGCCGTTGGTGTTGTAGACGGTGGGGGACCGGCGGCGTAGCAGGTACTTGACCGGGTTCGCCGAGCGCGGCGCGAAGTAGTCGTTCGAGCCGAACACGAAGACACCCGGGATCGAACGCAGCCCGTCCATCGCGGCGAGCAAGGGGGCGATCGCCCCCGGCTCGGTGATGTTGTCGCCCGTGTTGACGACGAGATCAGGCTCCAGCTCTGCGAGCGAGCGGACGAACGCCAGCTTGCGCTCCTGGCGGGCGCCCAGGTGCAGATCGGAGACGTGAAGGATCCGGATGGGCGCGCCGCCCGGGGGCAGGATGTCCAGGTCGAAGCGGCGAACGGTGTAGAGGCTCGCCTCTACGAGCCCCCACCCGAAGCACGCCGCGCCGACGGCGACCGTTGCCCCGGCCGCCCCCAAGAGGGCCTTCGGCATCAGTCGCCGGAGTCCTCGGACGAGCCAGGCTTCTTCTTGTCGCCCTTCTTCTCGTCCTTCTTGTCCTTGCCCTTGTCGTCTTCCTTCACCACGGGATCAGGCTCGGGCGCCTTGCCCTTGGAGAGCTTCAGGTAGATCGTCGAGAACTTCACCGCCGTGCCCGTCGGCGTGGTGCCGAGGAACGCACCCTCGGGGCGGTCCGAGAAGACCCGCATCGGCGACGTGGTGAACCCGGCCGCCTCCAGCGTCCGCTTCGCCTCGTTGTAGCCCATGCCGCTGACGCTCGGGATCTTGACCTTCACGCCCCGCAGGATCTCCGACGTCGGGGTCTTGAACTTCGTCCTCGGGAGATCGCGAAGGGCCGACTTCATCGCGGCGTTCCAGATCCGGCCCGCGTCGCCGCCGCCGGTGCCGCGGAGATATGCCTTCTCCAGCCGGAGGTCCTTCAGGCTCCTGACCTGCTTCTTCTTCACCTTGGTGTGGGTCTTGTCGAGCGCGATCATGCCGATGCCCGCCATCTCCGGGGTGTAGCCCGCGTACCAGACCGACTTGTTCTCGTTCGTCGTGCCCGTCTTGCCCGCCTCGTCGCGCCCGTCTCCCAGGGCGGCCGTCCGGCCGGTGCCGCGCTTGGCGACCGACTCGAGGACGTAGTTCACGCCGTCGGCCACCTCCTTGCGGATCACCTGCTTGCAGTCCGCGTCGGGGACGTCGAGCTTCTTGCCGTCCGCGGTCTTGATCTCCTCGAGGATGATCGGGGTGCAGTGCTTCCCGCGGTTCGCGAAGGTGGCGTACGCCTCCGCCATGGAGAGGGGCGTCACGTCGGCCGTACCCAGGACGAACGAGGGGTTGTTCTGCTCGCTGCGCAGGTCGGTGCCCATCGACGCCTTGACGCCGACCTTCTTCGCCATGTCGATGGACTTGCAGATGCCGACGTCGCGAATCAGCTGCGTGAAGTACGTGTTGACCGAGTTCTGGGTGCCCTGCATCATGTCGATCATCCCGTAGTTCCGGTAGCCGAGGTTTCCGACCGCGTGCTGCTGCGTGAACGTGAACGAACCCTCGCAGTTCTTGAACGACATGCCCTTCAACTCGAGGCGTCCGGGGGAGTTGTACTGCTTGCCCGGCGTCATGCCCATGTCGAGCGCCGCGGCGACGGTGAAGGCCTTGAACGTGGACCCGGCCTGGTAGCCCTCGGCGCCGCCCATGTCCGGCTTGTTCGAGACGTTGTAGTTGTACCAGGTCTCGCCCTTGGCGTCGCCCATCTTCGGCCGCGACTGCGCCATGGCCACGATCAGGCCGGTCTTCGGCTGGATCAGCACCGAGGCGCCGATGACCGGGTCCTTGGGGGAGACGATCCTGGAGACGGCCTTCTCAGCCGCGTCCTGAGCCTCGGGGTCGATCATCGTCTGGATGGTCAGGCCGCCCCGCTTGAGCGTGTTCTCCCGCTCCTCGACGGTGTCGCCCATGCTGGGCAGCTGGAGCAGCGTGCGGCGCACGTAGTCGCAGAGGAACGGGTACTTCGAGTCGATGCAGCCGTTCTTCGTGCGCCGCACCTTCGCGGGGTCGAAGTCCTCCTGCTTGGCCTCGGCCGCCTCGGCCTCGGTGATCGTGCCCCACTTGGCCATCTGATTCAGCACGACGTCGCGGCGGTCGATGGCGCGCTCGGGGTGCTTGACGGGGTTGAGCGAGACGGGGTTCTGCACGATGCCGGCCAACATGGCCGCCTGCGGCAGCGTGAGCTTCGCGGCGGTCGTGCCGAAGTAGTGCCGGGCGGCGGCCTCGACGCCGTACGCGCCGTCGCCGTAGTAGGCGATGTTCAGGTACCGCTCGAGGATCTCCTCCTTGGTGAGCCGGTCCTCCAGCGCCATCGCGTAGCGCGCCTCGACGATCTTGCGCTCGATCGTCGTCTCGGTGGCCTTGCGGACGCCCTCCTTGTCGTTGATGGCGGCGGCCGCCTCGACGCGGACGAGCTTCACGTACTGCTGCGTCAGCGTCGACGCTCCCTGCGTGTCCCCGGTGAGGGTCTTGAGCAAGGCTCGGCCGAAGCCTTGGAAGTCGATGGCCCCGTGCTCGTAGAAGCGGTGGTCCTCGATGGCGATCTGAGCGTCCTGCATCTCCGGCGAGATCTTCGACAGCGGGACGTAGACGCGGTTCTCGGCGTAGAACGTCGTGAGCTCCTTGCCGTTGGCCATCAGCACCCGAGAGCGCTGCGACTGCGGCGGCGTCGCGAGATCGGCGGGGATGTCGTCGAGCGAGTCGGCGGCCAGGTTGACCCCGCCCCCGGCGAGCGCCGTCAGCGGGACGGCGAGCCCCGAAAGGAGCAGGCCGGCCAGCACACTGACCGCCAAGAACATGAGGAGGGAGTACGCCTTCTGACCGAGGGAGGCTGACTTCATGGTCGTCATGATACGTGACACCTGGTAACGGCCCCATGTCGTCGTCCTCACCCCCCATAAGGGAGGGTTCGAGCGCCCAGGGGTGGCCGACTGTCGCGAACACCTCAACATGCGCTACGGTCTGGGGTCACCAGGCAAGGTTCTGCGCAAGGGAGGGCAGCTTATGTCTCTGGCTGACGTCAGCGAATGGACGCTGCGGGCCAAGTGCCGCGATATGGAAGATGCACTCTTTCCGGAGGGCAAGGACCAGAAACGCGCGCGTACGGTCTGCGTCGGATGCCCCGTTCGCTCCGAATGCCTAGCCGAGGCGCTCGACAATCGCATCGAGTGGGGCGTCTGGGGCGGCATGACGGAGCGCGAGCGCCGGGCGCTGCTGCGTTCGCGTCCCGACATCGGCTCGTGGCACGACGTCCTGATCAACTACTCGGGCACCGACGACGCGAGGATCGCGGTCTTCCGCTGACTCAGCTCAGTCCCGGAGGAACCGCTCCGGGATGTCGACGACGCGGCTCTTGTCCCACGGCCGCGCCCAGCCGGCGAGGTCCAGAACCCAGTCGACGAGGTGCGCGGTCAGGCCCCAGATGAACGTGTCGTCGAGGACGAAAGCTGGCCCCCGGAAGCCGAGCGGGTGTTGCGCCGTCACCCGCGTCCCGGGCGCCGCGAGGGCCGACACGGGGAACTGGTGCACGGCCCCGGTCTCCGCCGGATCGGCGGGCCACAGCTCGCCGTCGCCCCGCCACGTGGCGACGACGGTGGTGACGTCGTAGCGCGACGCGGGCACCCAGAGCGGGGGTAGCTCTCCGACGAGGCTGACGCCCACCGGGTCCAGCCCGATCTCCTCGTGGGCCTCCCGCAGCGCGGTCGCGAAGCGCGACTCGTCGCCGGGATCGACGGCGCCGCCCGGCAGGGCGACCTGGCCGGCGTGGCGGCGGAGCGTCTCGGCCCGCGTCACGAACGTCACCTCGGGATCCGCGGCCTCGGTGAGAAGCATGAGGACCGCGGCGGAGCGCTCGCCGCGCGGGGTCCTGTCGAGGCCGATGGTGCGCACCGTGGGGCCGGCCGCGAGCGCCGCGGCGAGCTGGTCGAACGGCCCGGTCACGAGGCACCCAGGTACTCGGCCGCCAGCTCCTTCAGCTGCGCCGTCGACTCGAGCGGCCCCGCGTGCACGCCCGCGATGGCGCCGTCGGCGGTCACGAAGAGCGTCGTCGGGATCCCCGCGACCCGTAGCGGCACGCGGAGCTCCTTGTCCTGATCGACGACGTGGGGGTAGAGCCACCCCACGAGCCCGGCGAACTCCACGGCCCAGTCGGGCTTCGGGTCGTTGTAGTTGATGCCGACGAAGCTCACGCCGTCGAGCTCCGCGAGGCCCTCGCGCAGGAAAGCGGCCTCCTCGCGGCACGGTTCGCACCACTGGGCCCAGACGTTGACGATTGTGGGTGTGCGGGGCAGCCCGGCCAGGTTGACCCTCGTGCCCGAGCCGAGGCAGGCCAGGTCGGTCCGGGGGAGCCCGCCGTCGACGGCGGGGGCGTCCGGGTCGGTCTCGGGGCAGTCCGGGAGGCCGTACCGCTCGGCGAGCGCCGCCAGGTCGGCCGGCGTCACGACGGTGGCCGACGGGGTTCCGGGGACGGACGTCGGCCCGCCGCACGCGGCGAGCGCGAGCGCGGCCGCCAGCGCGCCGATCCACCTGTACATGGCGCCCGAGCCTACCCCCGGGGCTCCCGGATCAGCGCCGCGGCCTTGACCGGGTCCTGCTCGCCGAGGTCGCGGCTGGGGCAGATCCCGGCCACCGGGCAGGCGCCGCAGGCGGGGCGCCGGGCGTGACAGCACCGTCGGCCGTGCCAGATCACTCGATGGCACACCATGACCCACTCGCTGGGAGGAAACAGCGCGCCGACGGCGCGCTCGACGTCGTCGGGCTTGGTGCTGTGCACCCAGCCGAACCTGTTGGAGAGCCGGATGAGGTGCGTGTCGGGGGTGATGCCCGGGATGCCGAACGCGTTGCCGAGGACGACGTTGGCCGTCTTGCGGCCGACCCCCGGGAGGGTGACGAGCTCGGCGAGCGTGTCGGGGACCCGGCCGTCGAAGTCGTCGACGATGCGCCGCGAGAGCCCGACGATGGCGGCAGCCTTCGTCCGGAAGAAGCCGACCGGCTTGATCGTCTCCTCGACGTCGGCGAGGTCGGCCTGCGCCAGCGCCCCGACGGTCGGATAGCGAGCGAAGAGCACGGCCGTGACCGCGTTGACCCGGCGGTCGGTCGACTGCGCCGAGAGCACCGTCGCGACGAGCAGCTCGAAGGCGTCGCGGAAGTCGAGCTCGGCCTTCGCGTCGGGATAGGTCTCCGCCAGGATCCGGTTGACCTCGGCGGGAGGCGCGGGGCGCACGGCGGCGAGCCCTACGCCTCGACGACCAGCTCGACCTCCACCGGCGCGTCGAGGGGCAGCACGGAGACGCCGACGGCGCTGCGCACGTGGGCGCCGGCCTCGCCGAACACCTCGCCGAGCAGAGTGGAGGCGCCGTTGGCCACCGCGGGCTGCGCGGTGAACCCGGGCGTGCTCGCCACATAGACCACGACCTTCACGACGCGGCGGACGTTGTCGATGCCGCCGGCGACGGCCGCGACGGCGGCGAGCGCGTTGAGGACCGCGACGCGCGCGGCGGCCGCGCCCTCCTCGGCCGTCACCTCGGCGCCGAGCTTGCCGGTGGCCGTGAGCACGCCGTCGACGCTCGGCAGCTGGCCGGAGGTCCAGATCTGGCCGCCCACCCGGGCGGCGGGAACGTACGCGGCCACGGGCTTCGCGACGGCAGGCAGCGCGATCCCCAGCTCGGCCAGCCGAGCGGAGGCCGACATCAGGCGTCCTGGACGGGGCGCTTGAAATAGCCGACGAGCGTGTCCGGGTTGGGACCCGGCGCGAGCTGGATGAGCTCCCAGCCCTCCGAGCCGAAGTTGTTGAGCAGCTGCTGCGCGATGTGCGAGAGGATCGGCGCCACGAAGTATTCCCACTTGGTCATGGCCCCAAGCCTGCCAGGTGCGCGCGGCGTCCGGCCAGCCGTCTTGGCGTCAGGGGCGCCCGAAGGTCTTCTCGAGGTCTGCGGGCGCCGGCTCCTTCGGGACGGCGACAGCGGTGGAGGCGGGCCGGGACGCGATGGCGTCGACGACGGCGTCGAGCGTCGCCTTGGCCTCGGCGATGCTGGCCTCGGGCTTCTTGACCTGGGAGAACTTGCCGCGGCCGAGGGTGAAAAGGACGCCCGCGATGAGGAGCGAGGCCAGGACGCTGGCGAGGAAGCCGAGCGTGAACGACGCCCACGGGCCGAGCGGGGTCACGGCGTGCAGCAGCAGGCCGATGGCGAGGGCGACGACGATGACGAGCATCCAGACGGCGTGGAACGCGAAGAGCGCGGCGCCGGCGAAGAACCCCGCGCCGATGGCCCCGGCCTTGGCCGCGGGCTTGAGCTCGGCGGCGGCGAGCTCGGACTCCTTGGCGACGAAGTCGGCGACGGCGTCCTTGATCTCGACCAGCGGGTGGCGGGGCTCTGTGGGCATATCTGAATCCTTTCGCGGCACCCAGACTAGTGGGTGTGACCGTCGGTCACAGCGGGATGCTGAGAGCGCTGTCGGGGGGCTGCACGGGGGCGGTGAGCTCCGCGTGGTCGACCCAGGCGCGCACGCCGAGGAGCTGGAACGGGAGACGGAGCGCCTCGCCGGGGCGGACCGCGCCGTCGTACAGCTCGCCGACCTGGCCGAGGAGCTGGTCGAGCTGCTCGGGCGTGAGGTTGGCGGCCAGCGGCTGGGCGGTGACCAGGGAAAGCAGGTCGTCGCGGCCGATCCGCTGCCAGACGCGAAACGCGCGTTCCTCGACGTCGGCGAAGTACTTGCTCCCGGCGAGGGCCTCCAGGCTGGCATGCCCGTAGTCGCCGCGCATGGCCATGGGGTCGTAGCGGCGCAGCAGCGCGGCGAGGCGGCGCACCCAGGGGACGGTGTCATCGCGCACGAGGTAGGACGCGCTGAGGCAGCCTCCCGGGCGCAGCACGCGCGCCAGCTGCGGCAGCGCCTGGGACAGGTCGAAGCGGTGCAGGTTCTGGTGGGCGAAGGCCACCTCGAACTGGCAGGGATCGGCGGGGATGGCCTCCGGGCGCGCGACCAGCGGCGTCACCTTGTCGAGGGCGCCCAGCCTGCCGGCGAGGGTCACATCGTCGGTGAGCGCGAAGAGCGTGTGCCCCGCGGCCGTCAGCCGACGGGGAAGGCCCAGGTCCCCGGCCAGCACGAGCCCGCGCACGCCCCGCCAGACGGCGAGCCAGTCGAGCGCCTCGGCGGGTAGTTCCATGCGGGCCATGGGGTCCTTCCTGGGTGGTGACCGTGGGAGTACAGATTAGCCCTCCGAGACGGTGGGACTTGTCCACAGGCTTCGGCGCGCGTGGTGATTCGGGGGTGCCGGTGGACATAACAAGGGCATGGAGAGCAGGCCGCACGCGTTGTTGTGCGCGAGGGATGAGGCCGTCGTCGAGGCGGTGGAGGTGAGCGCCGCGGCGCTGGGGGTGCCCCTTCGGGTGGTGTCCGACGGCGCGGCCGCCGGGCCCGAGTGGGGCGCCGCCGCGCTGCGCTTGGTGAGCTCGGAGGTCGCGGCGCGGTGGACGGGGGTCGCGCCGGGGGAGGCGTTCGTCGTCGGCACCTCGCCCGCGGAGTTGGCGCGCTGTTCGGGGCGGCTGGGCCTTCCCGTGTTGATGCTTCCCGACGACGGGGGCCGCCTCGCGGACGCGCTGCGCCGCGCGGGAGACAGCGGGACGAGGCGCGGGCAGGTCGTCGGCGTCGTCGGGGCCTCCGGGGGCTTGGGCGTGAGCACGCTGGTCGCGGGGCTGGCGCTGACCGCCTGCCTGCGGGGTCGACGCGCGGCGGTCGTGGACCTCGCGGAGGCCAGCGGCGGGATCGACCTGGTGCTGGGCGCCGAGGCGCGTCCCGGGCTGCGCTGGCCGGGCCTGAGCGGGGTGCGCGGGGAGGCCCGAGAGGTGTGGGAGGCGCTGCCGAAGGCCGACGGCGTGGCCGTCCTCGCGCAGGACCGGGAGGCCCCCGGGCATCCCGACGAGGCCGCGCTGGCCGCCGTCGTCGCGTCGCTGCGGCGGGAGGCCGACGTCGTGGTCGTCGACGGCGGGCGTCGCGCGCCGTCGGTGGGCCTGGACCGGACGGTGCTCATGGTGGGCGGGGACGTGCGCTCGGTCGCCTCCGCCCGGATGCTGGCGGAGCATGGCGGGGTGAGCCCGGGAGGACTCGTGGTGCGCAGGGGCCGGGGAAGGACCGTGCCCCCGGGCGTCGTTGCCCGCTCGTTGGGCGTGCCGTGCTGGGGCGAGATCGGCGATGACAAGGCGCTGCCCCGCCTGGGGGAGCTGGGCGCGCCGCCGCTGCCGGGGCCGGCGCGGAGGTTCGCGCGGCAGGCCGCCGCACTGCTGGATCGGATGAGCGATGCGTGAGGCGCGGTTGGAGGCGCTGCGCTCGCGGCTGGCTGGCTTGGGGCGCCCCCACACGCCCGCGGACGTGGCCTCCGCGCTGCGCGACCTCGGTGAGGTCGTCACCGACGCGTCGGTGCGCGAGACGGTGTCCGAGCTGCGGAGGCACAGCACCGGCGCAGGCCCGCTCGACGCGCTGCTGACGGAGCCGGGCGTCTCCGACGTGCTGGTCAACGGCCCGAAGGAGGTCTACGTGGACCGCGGCGCGGGGCTCGAGCGCACGGACGTGACGTTCGTGGACGACGAGCAGGTGCGGCGGCTGGCCATCCGGCTGGCGGCCGCGGCGGGCCGGCGCCTGGACGACGCGGCGCCGTTCGTCGACGGGAGGCTGCCCGACGGCACGCGCCTGCACGCGGTGCTCGCGCCGGTGGCCGAGCCCGGGACCTGCGTGTCGTTGCGGGTTCCCGCGCGTCGCTCGTTCGCGCTGGAGGGGCTCGTGTCCGCGGGGTCGCTCCCGCCGGACGGCGCCGGGGTGCTGAGGGCGCTAGTGGCGCGCCGGGTCCCGTTCCTCGTCTCCGGCGGCACCGGCACGGGAAAGAGCACGCTGCTTTCCGCGCTGCTCGCGCTGGTTCCCGCGGAGGAGAGGATCGTGCTTGTCGAGGACGCCAGGGAGCTCCGGCCGGCCCACCCGCACTGCGTGCGTCTGGAGGGCCGCCCACCCAACGGTGAGGGCGCCGGCGCCATCGCGCTGACGACGCTGGTGCGCCAGGCCCTGCGGATGAGGCCGGACCGCGTGGTGCTCGGCGAGGTGCGCGGCGGCGAGCTGACCGACCTCCTGACGGCCCTCAACACCGGCCACGAGGGCGGGTGCGGCACGGTGCACGCGAACTCCATCGCCGACATCCCCGCCCGGCTGGAGGCCCTCGCCGCGCTGGGAGGTCTGGGGCGCGACGCCTGCCACGCGCAGGTGGCGGCGGCACTCAAGGCCGTGATCCACGTCCGCAGGGAGCGGAGCGGGGCGCGCAGGGTCGCCGGGGTCGGGGTCTTTCGCCGCGGCGGAGACGGGCTGGTCGAGGTCGTGCCCGCCGTGACCTTCACGGCCGACGGCGTGCGGCGAGAGAAGGCCGCAGCCCGGCTGGATGAGCTGGTGTCGCCGTGATCGCCGTGGCCGCGATCGCGGGGTTGGCCGCGGCCCTGGCGCTCGGCCCCGCCCCGGCGCGCTCCCTGGAGCGGCTTCGGGCGACGCCCCCGAGCCGCATCCGGCGTCGGCGCCGCTGGCCCGCCGTGCTCGGCATCGTCGCGGCCCTTGCCCTCGTCGGCGGCGGGTTGGGGATCCGCGCGCTGGGGTGGGCGGTGGCGTTCGCCGTTGCGGGTGGGACGGTGGCGTGGCTGACGATCTCGCATCGCGCCGCCGCGCGCGAGCGGCGGGCGGCGGCGGAGTGCGCCGAGGCGGCGACCCTGCTCGCGTCGCTGCTGCGCTCGGGCCAGATCCCGGCTGAGGCCCTCTCGACCGCCGCGGAGGACTGTCCGGCGCTCGCCACCGCGGCGGCCATCGCGCGGTTGGGCGGCGACGTCGCGGAGGAGCTCGCCTCGGCGTCCTCGCGCCCGGGCTGCGCGGGGCTGGGCAGGATCGGCGCGGCGTGGCGGGTGTGCGGGCGCAGCGGCGCCCCGATCGCGCCGGTGCTCTCCCTGGTGGCCGACGCGCTGCGGCGGGAGCGGCAGGTGGGGGCGATGGTGGAGGCGGAACTCGCCGCCGCGCGGATGAGCGGGCGGATCATGGCCGCGCTGCCGTTCGCCGCCGTCGGCCTCGGGTTCGCGGCGGGGGTGAACCCGGTGGACTTCCTGCTGGGGCAGCCGCTCGGCGGGTTCCTCGTCCTGGTCGGCACGGTGTTGACGGCCGTCGGGGTGCTCTGGATCGACCGGCTCGCGCGTCCGACGCGGGGGCCGTCGTGAGCGCGGCGGGGTCGGCCGCGGTGCTGGCGGCTGCGGCCGCGTGGCTGCTCATCGGCGGAGCCGCCGGCTCCCTCGGCCGCCTCGCCGGACCGTCCTCCAGCCGGTTCGACGTCGCTCGCGGGCTGGCCGCGGTGGGTGCGCGTCGGCGGCGGCGCGGCGCCGACCTGCCGCTGGTCCGACAGCTTCCGGAGGCCCTCGACCTGCTCGCGGCCTGCCTCGACGCCGGCCTTCCCATGGTGGCCGCGGTGGAGACGGTGTCGGAGTCGTCCCCGCCCGCGACCAAGGCCCTGCTGGGCGGGGTCGCGGCCGAGATGAGGCTCGGCCGGGTGGGCGGGCTCGCGTGGCGCGAGCTGCGCGCGCACAGGGTCTGGGGCCGGGTGGCGGGTGACCTCGCCCGCGCCGAGCGCTCTGGCCTCGCCCTGGCCGACGGGCTGCGCGCCCACGCCGAGGATGCCAGGGCGGAGGCGCGGGAGGCGGCCATCGCCGCGGCCCGCACCGTAGGCGTCCGTTCGGTGGTCCCGCTGATGGCCTGCTTCCTGCCGGCCTTCGTCCTCGTCGGCGTGGTCCCGATCATCGCCTCCCTCCTCGGCGACCTCCTCGGGTGATGGAACGAGAGATCATGATTCTGAACAGATGGGAACAGGGGCGATCGAGCATCGACAAACTGCTCAGCCAAGGGCGCTTGGAACGGATTGAACCGAATCGTGACCACGCGTACGCGTTGATCGAGCAAGCGAGGCGAGCGACGTCGTCCGCCTCCGTCCTTTCTGCGACTGAGGACACCATCGCGGCGTTCAACGCCGCATACGACGCGGCACGTAAGGCGCTGACGGCGATCCTGGTCAATGAAGGCCTTAGGCCGGGCGGCGGTGAGGGCGGCCACGCGGTGCTGCGCGAAGCCGTGCTCGCCCAGCTTGAGCCGCCGACCCAGTTGTCGATTCGGGCATTCGGATGGATGAGGCAGGTGCGGAACAGCTCGTCATACCCTGAGCCGAACGCCCCAGTCGCGGACCGAGCGGACGTGACCGAAGCGATTCGTGCCGCCCTGGAAGTCATCAAGGTTGCTGAGAAGGTCGTCCCGGTGATGCCCGTGTATGGGCGATAGCTCTGTCCTCGCCGAAGGTCCTCAGCGTGACGGGACGAGTGCTGCCTGCTGAAAGGCAGCTTGTGGCTTCCGATACGCGCCACTAGAGGCGATCGATAAGCGTGACCAAAGGTCGGTTCCGAAGTGTTGCGACGAACGGGCTGGTGCCTGCGAGCCAGTCGCCGTGATCGATGACCGTGGCGTTAACCGGACGATGGAGTATTGATCCCGCTTGCTCCGCGATCTCCCAGACCTCGGTTCGTGACACGCCGCCCACAACAAGCAGGTCGATGTCGCGTGGCGGGGCACCGGAAACTCCAGTGGCGCGCGCTGCCCAGGAGCCGAAGATCGCGGCGTACTCCAGACCTATAACACCGCTGAGCCGTTCACGCATCAGCGGTACCGGGCCGAAGGTAACGGCTAGCAGTGCCGTCAGCGGTTGAGTAGCCACGTTCTCGGGGTTGCTCGCAATCAGCCGGGAGCGTCCCTGGCGCCGCTCCGTGACGAACCCGGTTGCGCTCAGCCTGTCGATCTCCCGAAGGACGGTGGATTCAGGGGTGCCGGTGGCTCGCGAGATGTCGGCGATGCTGTGCTCGCCCGGAGTGAGCAGCACCCAGGCAAGGATCTCCCCTTGCGCTTTGGACCTCAATAGGGGGAGGAGCGATGGAGCCGCAACCTTCATGAAACGAAGGATAACACCCATTTATCGCATGATAAGGCCCCGGGGCGCCAGATCGGCTAACGGTGCGGAACTGTCGGCGCGGGCTGGCAGAGTTGCGGGGTGGGTTTCGAGTGGGTGCTGCGGCGCGACGCGGTGACGGCGGTGTCCGAGCGCGCCCCGCGGACCGGGGACGCCGTGGACTGGCCGGAGTGGCTGGGCGGCGCCGCGGCGGCCCGGCTGGAGGCCGCCGGATACCCCCGGCCGTGGCGGCACCAGGCGGAGTTCGCCGACGCCCTCTACCGGGGGCATCACGCCATGGTCTGCACGCCGACGGGGTCGGGCAAGACGCTGGGCTACCTGCTCCCCATCCTCGCGGCGGCCGAGGGCCGCCTCGGCGTTCCCCTGAGCGGCGACCGGCCCCGGCTCGGCGCGCCGCGGCACACCGCGCTGTACCTCGCGCCCACCAAGGCGCTCGCCCACGACCAGGCCCGCGCCGCCGCGGGACTCGGGCCGAAGGGCTGGCGGATAGGCGCGCTCGACGGCGACTCGGACGAGGGGGAGCGGCGGTTCGCGCGCGAGCACGCGTCCTACCTCTTGACCAACCCCGACATGCTGCACTACTCGGTGCTCCCGAACCATCAGCGCTGGGCGCGGTTCCTCGGCGCGCTGCGCTACATCGTCGTCGACGAGGCGCACCGGTATCAGGGCGTCTTCGGCGCGCACGTCGCCCAGGTGATCCGTCGGCTCCGGCGCCTGGCCGCGCTCCACGGGGCGGCCCCCACCGTCGCGCTGTCGTCGGCCACCGCCCCGAACGCGGCCGCGTTCGGCGGGGCGCTGATCGGGGAGCCGGGGGTCGAGGTCGTCGACCGGGACGCCTCGCCAGCGGGCCGGAGGACGGTTGCGCTCTGGCGGCCCGCGGCGTCGCTGCGCGCGGACACGGCCGCGCTGCTCGCGGGGCTCGCCGACGACGGGAGCCAGGCCATCGCGTTCGTCCAGTCGCGGCAGGCGGCGGAGCTGGTGTCGATCGCGGCGCAGGAGCTGGCGCGCGAGCCCGCGCGGATCGCCTCCTATCGCGGGGGCTACCTCGCCGTCGACCGCCGGGAGCTCGAGGCGGGCCTCCAAGGCGGGGCGCTCCGGGCCTTGGCGAGCACCAACGCGCTCGAGCTCGGCGTCGACATCGCGGGCATGGACGCGGTGCTCGTCTCCGGGTTCCCGGGCAAGCTGTCGTCGTTCTGGCAGCAGGCGGGACGGGCGGGGCGCCGCGGGCAGGACGCGCTCGTGGTGCTGCTCGGGCGCGAGAACCCGCTCGACGAGTACCTGCTCGAGCACCCGGAGCTGGTGTTCGACGCCCCCGTCGAGCACGCGGTGGTGCACCCCGACAATCCGCGCGTCCTCGGCCCGCACCTCGCGGCGGCCGCGCAGGAGCACCCGCTGACGGCCGCGGACGAGTCCTGGTTCGGGCCGTCCCTTCCCGGCCTGGCATCGGCGCTGGCGGCGCAGGGCGTGCTCCGCGACCGCGCGGGCCGCTACTTCTGGACCCGCCCCGACCGCGCCGTCGACTTCATCGACCTGCGCTCCATCGGGGAGCGCCCGGTCGACATCATCGAGCGCGACACGGGACGGGTCGTCGGCATGGTCGACGCCGCCGCGGTGGACCGCACCGTGCACCCCGGAGCCGTCTACCTGCACCAGGGAGAGTCCTACCTCGTCGAGGGGCTCGACAGGGAGGAGCGCCAGGCGTTCGTCACCGTGTCGCGGCCGCGGTACTACACGCAGCCCCAGGCCTCGTTCGAGGTCGAGATCCTGCGTGAGGCCGAGCGCCGCCCGCTGGGGACCACCGAGCTGTGCCGGGGCGACGTCCGCCTCCACTCCCAGGTGCTCGGCTACCTCCGCCGCGACGAGGTCACCCACGAGGTGTGGGACTCCACCGAGCTGGACCTCCCGCGGCACCAGATGCTGACCGAGGCCGTGTGGTGGACGGTGCCGCCCGCGCTGGTCGCGCGGCTCGGGTGGCCGGACCTGCGGGTCGGGGCGGCCGCGCACGCCATGGAGCACACGGCGATCGGACTGCTGCCCGCCTTCGCCCCGTGCGACCGCTGGGACATCGGCGGGCTCAGCACCGCCCTCCACCCGGACACGGGCGCCGCGACCATCTTCGTCCACGACGGCATGGCCGGCGGCGCCGGGTTCGCCCGCCGCGGCTACGCCGTCGCCGAGGACTGGCTGGCCGCGACGCTGGAGCGCCTCACCCGCTGCCGCTGCGCCGCCGGGTGCCCCGCCTGCATCGTCTCCCCGAAGTGCGGCAACGCGAACCAGGTCCTGGACAAGCACGACGCGAGGACGCTCCTCGGGCTGTTGCTCGGATAGCCCGAGGGCCCCGCTCAGCGAAGGACGCGCATGCCGGATGTCTTTCGAAAATACCCTGATGGCGCGCGAAAGAGACCCTGGTCGGCGCGCCCCCGGCGCCCATAGGTGTCTCGATACACAGCTCAGGTTTCTCGATATACTACTTGCGGTAGGAGCCGGATCGGCGTAGGGTCTCATCCCGCTCGTCGGCGGCTCGCAGCAGCCCTTCCTGTACGTGCTGGCGACGCTCATCGGCGCCTCGATCACCGCGGCGATAGCGCTCGCCGGCATCGGCTGGCTCGCCGCGCGGAAGAAGTCGCGGGCGCTCGCGGAGGGATCGGCCGCGGGGTCGACACGGGCCTCCGAGCCGACGACCCCGTCTCCCGCGTCGGCGCCCTCGGCACCGGCTCCGGCGGCGACCGCTCCTGCCGCGGTCGCGGTGAAGGAGCGCCCCGCGAGCATCCTCGACTACATCAGCGAGGACACCATCGTCCTGGACACCACCGCCACGGCTCGCGACGACG
>DAONOU010000008.1:0-23149 GCA_035409265.1 Arachnia sp.
CACCAGGTGCACGGCGACGACGCCGGCGACCACCGCGAGCGGCGCCGTCGCCGCCGCCCAGTCGGTGGCGAGCAGCGTCTGCCAGCTGGAGACGAGCGTCGACTCGGACTCGCCCTTCGGCGTATCCAGGGCCAGGGGGATCTGCTGCAGCGCGATGATGATGCCGATGCCGAACGTGAACCCCTCGACAACCGGCCAGGGGATGATGTCGACGGCGCGGCCCATGCCTGTGACCGCCATGACGACGACGAGGAGGCCCGCGAGGATGGCGAGCAGGGGCACCTTGTCGACGCCGTAGTGGGCGACGACGGGCAGCAGCACCACGGTCATCGCGCCGGTGGGTCCGGAGACCTGGAGGTGCGAGCCGCCGAACACCGCGGCCACGAGCCCGGCGACGACGGCCGTCACGAGACCCGCGGCGGCGCCCACGCCCGAGGCGACGCCGAAGCCCAGCGCGAGGGGGAGCGCGACGATGCCGACGGTGAGGCCGGCCACCAGCTCGGTGGGCAGCCGCTTGGTCAGCCCGCGGTAGTCCTCGCGGGACGGGATGAGCGCGCGGAAGGATGCGAGGGGAACGTCTACTCCTACGACCTGCACGGCGCGGACTCTACTCCCCGACGGGTCGTCGTAGCGAGAGACGCGGACGGTCAGTCATCCCACTGCGCCGCTATCCAGACGGCCTGGCGGGCGCCGCCCCACGTGATCCGGCCGGTGGAGACGGGGCAGTTCTGGTTCTGGCCGGACTGGTCGACGACGACGATCCCGGACGGCGTCCCACCCACCGACGCCATGTACCGCTGGAAGATCGGCGAGTGGCCGTACTGCTCGATGCTGCCGACCCTGCTGCGCTCCACCCGGTAGTCCGTCGCCAGGTTCCAGAACTGGAGTGCGGTTCCGGGGGCCAGCGCGGTCAGCATGTCGTTGACGTTGGCCGTGAGGTCCGCAGCGTTCGGGTGCGGCGCCGCGTGCGGCGGTCGTGTCACGAAGCCCGACGACAGCCCGATGGCGACAATCGCCCCGGGGGCGCCGGTCCCTACGACCTCGTTCGAGAAGTTCCTCTTGGTGCCGTTCGCCTTCAGCGTGTTCTCGATCGTCTGCCACAGGGCGTAAAACATCTCGCCGCCGGTGTAGACCTTCGTCCGGGCGAGGCTCCCGGTGCCGTCGATGTCGTGGGCGGGCACGTCGTCGGGGAAGCAGGCGACCCACACCTGCTCGAGATCGCGGGCGCGGCCGGGAGGGGCCGACGGGGGCGGGTTGGCGTTCAGCAGCACCTGGGCCGCCACCTTCAGCGCCTTCTGCACGCGCGTCGGGGCCGCGGGGTCGGGGGGCCATGCGGCGGCCATCAGGTTGCGGGTCACCGTGCTCGTCTTCTTCCGCTCGTGGGCGAGCCGCCCGCCGGTGACGCGGTGATCGACGAACGCCCGCGTCGCCCGGCGCAGCGACATGTAGGTGCACCGCGCGCCCTCCGGGGCGGGGAACACGGGGTCGGCGAGGATCTCCTCCTGGAGCGGCCGACGCAGGATCACGTGGGTGATCTTCGTGGTCGAGAGCGCGACCGGTGCGGTCCTGCTCTTGACCCGCCACGCCTCCGGGGTCGACCCGTCGAGGAACGTCGTCGGCAGCGGCGTGAAGCCCGTCAGCGAGAGGGTAGGAAGCGCCAGCGGCGTCCCTGAGCCCGGGTCCTGGGGCACGAACACCACGCCGTGCGCGGGCACTTTCAGCGTGAGCGTGCCCCCAGGAGCCGCGTCGACGACGGCGCTGCGCGGAGGGAAGAGCACGGAGAAGTTCGGGATGTCCTGCCAGGTGCGGGTGACGCGGAACGGGAAGTAGCGCCGCGCCGCCGGCCAGGAGGCCAGACACGCGTCGGGAACCGGGGCGCCGACGTCGGCGTCGATCATGTGCGGCCGCAGCGTTCGGTAGACGTGGCGGGCGGGAAGGGGCGCGTTGCGCGGGTGCCGGGGATCTGTGGCCGCGACCCCGGGCGCCAGGGCGTCGAGCTCGGAGTCCGGGCCGTCCTGGGCCGGCTGCGCCCGGGCGACGACGATCGTCAAGGTAACCTTCCCGTCGAGTCCCATCACGACGGTGGGCATCGGGTGCGCCGCGACGTCGTCGTCCGCGGCGCTGGTACCCAGGCGGAGCACCGGCGCGTGCGCGCCCTGCAGGAAGCGGGACACCGCGTGCTTCGGCCACGCGGCATTCCCCGTCCGGACGACCACGCCGCCCTTCTTGACGGGGTCCTTCCGCAGCTTTGTCGTGACGGTGGTGAGGAGGAAGTCCTGGGGGAGCAGGACGGGGGAGTAGAACGCCACGTTGGGCTGGACCCCCAGGCCGGCGGCGTGCTGCTGCAGCGCGGACTCGACGTCGGGGTCGGCGATGGTGACCCGCAGCGCGCCGCGCGTCCGCCAGGTGGCGTAGCCCGCGGGGGTTAGCTGGATCGCCCCGGGTTCGGGCAGGGCGCCGGGTGCGGCGGGGTCGGCGACGAACGCGAGGCTTCCGGGGAAGAGGGGGCGCAGCTGCGGCGCGCCCGCCTGGGGGTCGGCGACGGTGAACGAGACGTCCATCGCGGCGGGGCCGTCGAGCGGGCCCTCGCTCACCTGGAGGCTTCCCGGCACGATCCGCGCGGCGTCGGCGGCCGAGAGGAAGAACCGCAGGAAGTTGCGCGGCGCCCAGGCGGGGGTGAGCGCAAGGCCCAGCGCGGCAAGGATGTCTTCGACGCCCACGATAACCCCCTTCGTTTCTGGGGATTCTCCTCCACGTAAACCGCGTTGGCTAGAGGAGGGAGGCGACGGAATCGTGCCCTTTCGGAGACAATCGTCCGCGAACCCTTGCCGCCTCGATCGGCCACTGGCTACTGTGACCATGCGTCCAGCGCCGGATTTGGGGGGTGCGATGACTCTTACCGTCGGGGTCGACCCGCAGACCACCAGCCTGCTCACCGCCATCGGCGTGATGGACGACGACGGACAGCTCGTCTCGACCTGGTTCGAGGACCCGCTCTCCGCGGTGTCCAAGGTCCTGTCGAACCCCGTCCAGCGCGCCGCGCTGCTCCGCCTGCTCGACGAGCTGCTTCCCACGGATCCGGCCCTGGAGGGCTGGTACCCGCTGCTCGACACCGAGGCGGGCAACCTGTATCTGACCGTCGAGAACGACATCGTCGGCCTCGCGGCGGCCCTGAGCAGCGGCGACCTCGGCGACGGCGTCGGCCAGGTCCGCGGCACGGTGCGGCTCCCGCTGGTCAGCGTTGCCGACGAGCTGGAGGCGATCGCCGTCACCGCCGAAGGGCCGCTGCTCGTCGGCGTGGACGTGGGCTTCACGGACCCGGCCATCCCGATGTCCAGGATCGGGGCAGCGGTCGGCGTCTATGCCGACGACGCGGCCCCCCTCGGCGTCCAGGCGGGCGTGCGGGTCACGGTCGACGACTTCAACCTGGGCGCGGGAGACCCGGTCGACCTAGTGGTCGACTCGGCCACCGTCGGCGCCGACCTGGTGCGGGCGCTGCGGCTGCTGCTGGGCGAGGTCCTCGACCTCCTGGTCGCCGAGGCGGGCGGCAACGAGCAGCTCGCGCGCCTGAGCGAGCACCTGTTCGCGCTGCTCGGGATCGACCCGGACGACACCTCCGGGGTGCCGCCGCTGCCGCTGGAGGAGCTGTTCGGCCGCCCCGAGGCGGTGCTTGAGTGGCTGGTCGACATCGTCGACGGCCCCGACACCCTGACGGCCTGGGCGACGCACCTGGCCGGCCTCGTCGGCGACGACCTCGCGGTCAGCGGCACCGGCGCGACGGGGGACCCGTTCCGCGCCCGCCTGCTCGACTCCGACGTCGTCGACCTGTTCCTGGTGCTGGAGGCGACGGCGGACCGCCACCTCCTGATCGGCATCGACGTGCAGGTTGACGCCGGGCCCGTCGCCCTGTCGGCCGCCGCGACGGTGCTGCGCATCCCGCTGCCGCCGGCCGCGGGCCAGCCCGCCGACCCCGCGGCCCCCGTCCGGTACACGCAGCTGGTGCCCGAGGTCACCGTCGGCCTCGTCGCCCCCACCTCGGGCAGGCTCGTCGACAACGCGCCCACTCTGCGGGTCGGCGGGATCGGGGCGGGCTTCCGCCTCGCGCACGGCGCCCTCGCACCCTGGCTGGAGGTCCGCGGCGTCGTGATCGACGGCGAAGACCACGGCACCGTCGACCTCACCGACGCCGACGCGGTCATCGGTGTCGTAGGCGACGCCGCGCGCGGCATCCTGGAGGACGCCATCGGCGACAGCCCGGTGGCGGGCGCGTTGCTGACCCTCGTGGGGCTGCGCCGTCCGGACTCCGACCCGACCACGCCGCATCTGCTGGACCCGGCCGCGCTGGGCCGCGGCCCGACGGCGGCCCTCGGCGCGCTCCACCGGGAGATCCTGGCCGACCCCGCGCATCCGTGGTCGCACCTGCTCGCGCAGGTGGCGCTGCTCGTCGGGCTCGGCCCCGACGTCGAGGGCGGCGGCACCGCCGACGATCCCTGGGTCACGCCCATCGCCACGGACGGACCCCTCAGCCTCGCGCTCGCCGCGTGGAACGCGCGCGCCGACGCCGACCCGGCGGGCCTGCAGCGCCTCCGCCTCGGCATCCTCGCCCAGGCCACCCAGGGCGTCTTCGACGGCCGGCTCCTGGTCGAGCTCCTGGCCGTCGACCTCCCGGCCACGGGCCAGGGCGCCGTCGCGCTCGTCGGGCGCTCGGAGCTGCGCCTCCGGGTCACGCCCGACGGCCCGCTTGACCTCTCCGGGCTGCAGCTCGCGTCCGGGCCGTTCACCGCACGGGCGGAGTGGCGCCCAGGCGAGGCCCCGACCTGGCGGGCGGGGGTGTCCGGCGTCACCGTGACCGTCGACGGCGCCGCCCTCGGGCCGTACGAGGTGGCCCTGCCCGGCAGCCTCGACGACCTCGGATTCGGCGACGACGCCGTCCGCCTGCTCGGCCAGCTCCTCAGCTCCGCGCTGCGCTCCTGGGCCGGCGAGCCCGCCTACGCGCTCACGGCGCTCCTCGGCCTGCACCGCGACCTCCCCGGCCTGCCCGACGACTGGCCGCTGCTCGGCGACCTGCTCGCCGGGCCCGGTCAGCTGCAGCGCCTGCTCGACGACCCGCTGGCCGCCCTCCGCGCGCACCTGCAGCGGCTCGTCACCGGCGTCGCGGCCAGCGGGCGCGCCTTCGTCACCGAGGCGCTGCGGCTGCTCGGCGACCTCCTGCCCACGGGCATCCACCTCGGCGGCGTCGACATCGGCGGCCTGTCGCTCGCCGGCGTCCCCGTGCCGCGGGAGGTCACCGGCACCGGAACCTACGACGATCCCTGGGCCCTCCCCATCCTGGACGGGGCGGCCGAGCCGTCCGAGGGCGTCACGAGCATCGACGTCCTCGTCTGGCTGGAACCCGCGGGGCCTGGCTCCGTCTCGCGCCTGGAGGCGCTGCTCCGGGGCCGCGCGCGCGACGCCCTGTCGCTGGGGCTCGACGACCTGGCCGAGTGGCTGGCCGACGGCGACGGGCTGGTCCCGCTGTCGTCGCAGCTGCCGGAGGGCTGGGACCACGGCGCGACGGTGACCGTCCCGCACGGGCTGCTCCCGCGGGATCCCGCCGTGATCGGGCAGGTCGTGGCCAGGCTGGCCGGCGGGACGGGCCCCGTCCTCCTGGTCGCGGCCCCGTTCGCCGACCACACCGGCTACGACGACCTGGTCCGCGCCCTCACCGGCGCCGCGCCGAGCCTCGCCCGGCACTTCGACCTGCGGGCCCTGCCCAACCCCGCCGAGGTCGACCTGACGCGGATCGTGGCGGCGGCCGGCGTCTTCACGGCGGACCTCGCGCCCGACAACGCCGTGACCGAGCTCGAGCAGCTGCGGGCGGTGGCGGAGCGCATCCGCACGCTCACCGGCCAGGCGCCGCGCGTGGTGGCGCACTCCACCGTCGGCGTCGTCGCGCGCGGGCTGGCGGCCGCGCGCCCCGACCTGGTGAGCGGCCTGATCACGCTCGGCACCCCGCATGCGGGTTCCGACCTCACGCCGCTCGTGGACAGCATGACCGCCGACGCCGTCCGCGTGGCCTCCGCGGTGGCGAGCACCGGCGCCTCGACCGCGCTCGGCAGCACCCTCGCGTGGCTGGGTGGGCTCCTCGACGGCGCGGGCGCGCCCGGCGGCGGCCCCCTCCAGCCCGGCTGGTTCGCGGGCGCGGCCTCGGACCTCGTCGACACGGTTCCGCGGCTCGCCATCGGCTCGCAGCTGACCGGCGACCTGGCCGCGCTGCTCGCCGGCGCCCCGGTGGCTCCGGCGGGCGACCCGCCGACGCACCTGGCCTTCGGTGTTCGGCTCGGCCTGACCACTCCCGAGTCCGACGCGCCGGAGGACGAGGAGCGCGGCATCGCGCTCGCCGTCGACGCGCGGATCGATCTCGCCCGCCTGCGGCTCGTCCCCGGCGCCGCTGAGCCGGCTCGGCCGGCGACCGCGCTCAGCCTCGGCACCACGACGTTGCGCCCCGACGGCTGGCTCGTCGGCGACGGCGCGCTGTCCGATGGCCCCTTCGGCGTCCGCGTGCGCAGGCTCGAGGCCGGCGTCATGGTCACGCCCGGGCCGGGGGTCGCGCCGTGGCTGCGGCTGGTGGACGCCGCCGTCGACGCCTCGCCGCTGCGCGACGCCATCTCGCTCGGGGAGGCCGAGCTTCGCGCCGCGCTCGACGCCGTCCTGGACGAGCTCCGCTCGGCCGCGGACAGCCCGCCCGTCGACGCCGTGCTGCGCCTCCTCGCCGCCGCGGGGGCCACCGTCGAGACCAGCGAGGGGCCCCGCGCGTCGATCGAGGGCATCCTGGCGCTGGCGACCGCGCCGACCCGGACGCTCGCCGACCGCCGCGCCGCGCTGCTGGCCGTGCTGCGCGACATCGTCGGCGAGTCGGAGCTGCTCGACCTCGACACCGGCGCGCTTGACGTCTCGGTCGGCCTCGGCCCCGTGGTCTTCCACCTCGCCGCCGACGGCGGCATCACCGTGACCGCCGCGCCGGCCCTCAGGACCGCGCTCGTCCTGGTCCCCTTCGACCCGGTCGGCCTGCGCGCGCGGCTGGAGCAGCTGATCCCGGACCTCGCCGTCTCAGCCGTGGTCTCCGCGGTCCTCGGCGACTACGCGCCGAGCCTGACCGTCGGTCCGATCAGCGGGCTGGTCCGCGACCCCGTCGGCTGGCTGCGCGACGCCAGCGGGCTGGCCACGCCCGAGGGGCTGCTCGACGGCGCCCGCATCAACGACCTGCTGCGCTCCATCGGCGACGCGCTCGAGATGGACGCCACCCACGGCCTCGCCCTGCCCGGCGGGTTCCTCCTCACCACGTCCGGCACCGCGCCGCTGCACCTGCAGCTCTCCGGCGGCTTCGGCGACGACGTGGTGGGCGCCACCGTCGCCCTCGGCCTCGACCTGCTGACGACCGGGCCGCTGCCGACGGACGTGCGCGCCACGCCGTCGGGCGCGATCACAGTCACCGTGGACCTCCCGGGCGACTGGGGCGCCATCGGCATCGCCTTCGGCGTCGACGCCACCGGGGTTCGGCTGGTGGTCACGCCCGAGCACGCGGGGGAGATCCAGCTGTTGCCCACGGTCTCCGGGCTCGGCGACCTGCTCGGTGCCACGGCGACGGCGCTCGTGCCCCGGGTGCTGCAGGAGATCACCGACGCGCTGGCGGCGAATGCGACGCACCCGGTGCTCGACGTCGCGCTGGACATCGCCGAGGCCCTCGACATCTACGACCCGGCCGCGGGCGGCTTCGTCGGCGCCGCGCAGGCCGAGCAGCTGCGCCACATGCTCGACCCCGGCTGGCTGGAGGCCCAGGTCACCGACCCGGCGCTGCTGGTCGGCCACATCCGGCGGCTCTTCCCCGATGGCGCCACCCCGGGGCCGATCGCGCTCCCGCCCGGCCACCGCGTCACCCGCGTGGCCGACCGGCTGCGGTGGGAGGCGGACCTGCCCGGCGGCGGCACGCTCGGCGCAGAGCTGGGGTGGAGCGCGGCGGGCCACCCGCAGGTGCTCGTCACGCTCACGGACCTCGACACCGGACCGGTCACCATCGACGCCGCACGGCTCGGCTACCTGGATGCGCTCGAGGGGTTGGTCCGGGTCCGGATCGACGTCGGTGAGCCGCTGGACTGGTTCACGCCGGAGGCCGAGTTCACCCTCGCGGGCGAAAGGGTGGCGCTGCGCATCCTGCCGCTGGGCGAGGAGGCGGCCGACGACGTCCAGGTCGTGCTCGTCCCGGTGCCAGACCTCACCCTCACCCCCGAGGGTGGCCTGCAGCTGGCGGCGTCGTGGCTCCTGCCGTTGGTCACCCGCTACGTCCTCCCCGAGCTGGAGGCGCTGCTGCATCAGCCTCTCTGGGAGAACGGGCCGAGCGCCCAGCGCGTCCTGCACGGCGCCCGCGTCGCGACCAGCCCCGACGGCCCGCTGGCACTCAGGACGCCGTTCCCCGAGCCGGCCGTGATGGGGTTGGGGGCGCTCAAGGCGGCCCTCTCCGGCGTGAGCGTCGAGCTCGCCGAGGGGCTCGAGCTCGGGTTCGCGGAGGACGCGGGCCGCCTCGGCATCCGGCTGCGCGGGTCGATCACCTTCCCGGGCGACGTCTCCGTCGGGCTGCTCTTCGGCGCGCAGGACTGGATCGGCGACAGCCGCGGCATCACGGCCTGGGTGATCGGCCCGTCCACCGACCCGGCGCTCCCCGTCGCCCCGGCCCCCGGCCTCGACATCGCCGGGCTGGGCCTGCGGATCGCCGGCGCCGACGACGCTCACCCGCTGTTCGGCGGCGACGACGGCGTGGTGCAGCTGGGCGGCATCGCGGCCATGTTCTTCGGCAGCTTCGACTTCTGGAACCCGGCCACGCAGCAGCCGCGGTTCGTCGTCGACAGCCTGGGCGGCGCCGTCGAGCTGAGGAACACGGCGGTGCGGGTCAACGGCGGGGACGGCGACTCGTTCGTCGCGAAGCTGATCCCGACCGAGCTCGGCGCGGGCTTCACCATGGCCGTCGCCTACCGCAACGACCGCCTTGAGGTCCACGGCGGCCCGGGCAACCTGGACAACGGCATCGAGCTCACCTTCCCGCTCAACCTGAACATCTTCGACGTCGTCCTGCTGCGCGAGCTGTATCTGGCGGCGCTGTTCGGGGACCGGACCGACGTCATCGCGGCCCTCTCGGGCAACGCCGAGCTGGGGCCGATCGCGGTCACGGTCGACCGCGTCGGGCTGCGCGTCACCATCTCGCGCTCCGGCGCGGTGGTCTCGTTCAAGCCGCCGGACGGCGCGGGCTTCTCGCTGGACGCCTCCAGCATCCGGCTGGGCGGCTTTCTGCTCGTCGACGAGGCCCGCGGCCGCTACGTCGGGGCCCTCGAGATCGCGGTGCTGGAGAAGTTCGCGCTCACCGCGATCGGCATCGTCACCACGAAGAATCCCGACGGCTCGCCGGGCTTCTCGCTGCTGATGCTGATCACCGTCACGCTTCCGGTGCCCATCCCGCTCGGCTACGGCTTCTTCTTCGCCGGCGCGGGCGGCCTGCTCGGCCTCAACCGCGGGATGGACGTCGACCGGATCCGCGACGGCCTCCGCACGGGCACGGCCGACTCCATCCTGTTCCCGACCGACATCGTGAACCGCATCGACGTCATCATCCGCGACCTCGAGGAGGCGTTCCCGGTCCAGGAGGGGCACTTCCTGATCGCGCCCATGGCCATGATCACGTGGATGAACCCGGCGCTGGTCACGCTCAAGATCGGCATCATCCTCGAGATCGCGCCCCAGGCATCCGTCGCGCTGCTCGGCGTCCTGCGGCTGGCGCTGCCCACGCCCGACGAGGCCGTCGTGGACCTCAAGGTGGCGTTCATCGGCGGCATCGACGTGCGCGCGGGCCTGCTGTACTTCGACGCCTCGATCTACGACTCGTTCATCGGCTACGGCGACTTCAAGCTCAGCCTCGAGGGCGACATCGCGGTGCGCTTCTGCTGGGGCGCGAAGCCGGACCTCGTCATCTCGGTGGGCGGCTTCCACCCCGCCTACTCGCCGGCCTCGCACCTCAGGCTCCCCGCGATGCGCCGGCTCACGCTGTCGCTGCTCAAGGACAACCCGCGCCTCACGCTCAAGCTGTACTTCGCCATCACGAGCAACACCATCCAGTTCGGCGCCCGGCTGGAGTTCTTCGTCGGCGTCGACGGGTTCTCGATCAGCGGCGACCTCGGCTTCGACGTGCTCGTGCAGTTCGTGCCGTTCCTCATCGACGCCAGCATGTGGGGCAGGCTGGCCGTGACGGCGGGCGGCTGCGACATCTGCTCGATCGACCTCCGCCTGCGGCTGCGCGGCCCGACGCCCTGGTACGCGCACGGCACCGCGCGCATCCGCATCCTGTTCTTCTCGATCAGCATCGAGGTGGAGGCCACGTTCGGCGACGCCCACGAGGCCAGCATCCCCGCCGAGCCGGTCCTGCCCCGGCTGCTCGACCAGTTCCGCGACCCGACGAACTGGAGCGCCGAGCTGAGCTCCACGTCGTCGGCGGGCGTGGCGCTGCTCCCGCCGCCGAGCGGCGCGCTGGTCGTCGACGCCGCGGGCCTGCTCTCGGTCCGGCAGAACCTGGTGCCGCTCGAGACCGACATCGGGCTGGTGGGCAAGACGCCGCCGAGCGACGTGCGGCGCGTCGCCATCACGGGGTTCTCTCTCGGCAGCTCGGCGCCGGTTCCCGTCGAGTTCGACGACGTCACGGCCCCCTTCTCGCCGTCGACCTTCGCGGGCGCCGGCAGCACCAACCCCGACCTGCTGAAGGCCCCGGCGTTCGAGGAGCGGCCCAACGGCGCGCAGGCCACCTCCGGGCAGTCGCTCGCGGCAGACTTCGTGCTGCACCACCCGCAGACCTACCAGATGATCGTCATCGACGACCCGGACCCCGAGGCCCCGACGCCGCCCCCGGTGGCGGCGAACCCGCACCTGAACTTCTCGCAGCTGGTGGCCGGCGGCGCGATCGCCGCGTCCGTGCCGTCGAGGGCGCAGGTCAAGCTGGCCGAGCGCGGCCTCGTCAAGCAGGCCGCCGTCGCCGAGCCGCTGTTCGCGGTCACGGCCACGGACTCGCTCGTGCCGCTGGGCGTCGACGGGCTGCCCGCGACGTCGGCCATGCTGCTCAGCCGCACCGACGCCGAGCAGAGGCTCGCGGCGCTCCCCGCCGACGGGCGTCACTTCCAGATCGTCCCGGGGGTGCAAGTTGTCCTTTGAGTTGCCCGAGTACAGCTTCCTGCCGTGGTCGCGGCGGGGCGTCGCCACGCAGGTCGACCAGGTGGACCACCTGGGCGCGACCCCGGACGCCGGCCCGAAGGACCGGGCGACGCTGACCGCGTCGCTGACCGTCGAGTCCGTGCCCGTCCCGGGCGCCCCGACGATCGCCCCCGTCGCCGTGAGCCAGTCCGTCGCGCTCGTGGGGCCGGGCGACGTCAAGGGCTTCCGGCCCGACTCGGTGCTGCGCGTCATGCCGGTGGCCGGCGGCCTCACCGCGACCCCCGGCGAGCTGGCCTACGTCGAGTTCTACGACGAGGACTTCCCCTGGCGGTACACGCCCGCCAAGGCGACGGCGGACCATCGGCTGCGGCCGTGGATCGCGCTGCTCGTGCTGGCCGAGGGAGAGTACACGGTGACGCCCGTGCCCGGCGAGGTGGCCATCCTCACCGTGACCGACGCCGCGCCGCTGCCCAGCCCCACCGAGACCTGGGCGTGGGCGCACGTGCAGGCGCACGGCGACCTGAGGGGCGGAGACCCCGGCGCCACGCTCGACGACCGGGTGAACGCGGCCCCCGACCTCGCGCTGTCGCGGCTGCTCAGCCCGCGGCGGCTGGAGCCGAACACCGGCTACCGGGCCTTCGTGGTGCCCGCGATGGAGACCGGCAGGCTGGCCGGGCTCCGGCTACCTGCGGCGCCCGGCACCGTCGCGGCGCAGAAGCCGGCGTGGGGCCAGGGGCAGCCGCGGGTCTTCCCCGTGCTCTACGACTGGACCTTCCGCGCGGGTGAGGTCGCCGACTTCGAGTCCCTCGCGCGGCGCCCGAAGGCCTTCCGCGCTGAGGCGGACGGCTTCGGCACCCGCGACCTCGACATCTCGAACCCGGGCGCGGGCGTCGACGTGGCGCCGGGCACCACCGTCGGCTTCGAGGGCGCGCTCGCGCCCGTGGACTTCGCGGGGCGGACGCCCTACCCGGCGTCGCCGGGCGCGCCGATCAGCGACCAGCTTCGCGACCTGGTCGACCTGGCCGTCGACTTCCGCGGCAGCGGGGCCGACGCCGGCGAGGACCCCATCGTCACTCCGCCGGCCTACGCGAGGAAGCACGCGGGGCTGGCGCGGGTCGCCGACGCCACCTCCGCCGAGACCCGCTGGGTGGCGGAGCTCAACCTCGACCCGCGCAACCGGGCCGCCGCGGGGCTGGGCGCCGAGATCGTCCGCCAGCGCGACGAGGAGTACATGGAGCGCGCCTGGGCGCAGGTCGAGGAGATCGAGGCGGTCAACCAGCGGCTGCGCGAGGCCGACCTCGCCATGACCGCGAGCGACCGCGTCTACGCCAAGCACATCGCGCACGCCGGCCCCGACCGGCTGCTGGGCCTGAGCGCCGGCATCCAGTCGGCGCTGCGCGCCGCCGACACGGGCGCGACGACGATCCGCGGCGAGGTGGACGCCAGCCGCGTGCCCGCCGCCGCCCAGGCGCCCGCCTTCCGCCGCATCGCCCGCCCGGCCCGGCCGCTCATCGCCACGCTCACCACCACGCCCGGATTCGGCATCGAGACCGGGCTCCTCTCGCGGCTCAACGAGGACCCCGGAGCGGCCGCGGCCGTCTCGGCGGCCCCGCCCGCCCCCGATCCCGTGCTCGGCGTGGCGCCGACGCTCGTCCTGCAGGCCATCGACGCCGTCGCCCAACAGGTGCCCCGCGGCCGGGACGTGTTCCCCGTGCTGGTCGGGGAGGAGGTCGAGGCGCGGCGGCTCGCGGGCACGCTCGCCGGCCTGACCGTCGCCCAGCTGCGCACCGCCGCGCGGGGCAGGCTGGACGCCGCCTTCCCGGCGGCCGACACGGCGTTCGCGGATCTCCGCACCGACGCCGTCGCACTGATCGACGCGGTGACGGCGGTCACCGTCGGCGTCGGGAACAACCCCACGACGGTGCGGATCGCGGCGGCCGCGTTCACCGATCACTACGGCACCAACATCGACGGCAAGAGCTACCTCGGCACCGTGATCGCGCCCGCCTCCGGCCTTGCGCCGACGACCATCGCCCCCGCGGCGGGCCTCCAGAACGCCCAGGACTTCCTCTCCGCCTTCGGCGGGCTCACGGACCTGGCCGACGCGCGGCCCATCCCGGGTCCCGCCGCCGCGCTCTCGCCGCTCACCGCGCTCGCCGCCCAGGTGTCGATGCAGTTGGCGCCGCAGGTGACGATCCTGGCGAGGGTGGCGTCGGTCGTCGGCGGCGAGGAGGAACTCGCGGCCGGCCTCGCCGAGGACCACAGGCTCACGCCGGTGATGGCCTATCCCACCTTCGACGACGCGCTCTTCGAGCCCCTGCGCCTGCTGGGGCAGGACTACATCATCCCGAACATCGGGGGCCTCCCGCCCGAGTCGATCTCGCTCATGGTGCCCAACGTGCGCTTCATCGAGTCGATGCTGGCCGGCGTGAACACCGAGTTCGCGAGGGAGCTGCTCTGGAACGAGTACCCCACGGACCAGCGCGGCACCTACTTCCGGAGGTTCTTCGACGCGGGCGATGCGGGCGCCGTCCGGCCGCCCGACATCCCGGTGCTGCCCGGGTGGAGGAAGGACCTGGGGACCAACTCGCCGCAGCTGTCGGGGCTGCTGGTGCTCGTCGTGCGCGCGGAGCTGCTGATGAAGTTCCCGGACACCGTCGTCTTCGCCCAGCGGGGCAGGTACGACGGCGCGGGCCGCCGCACGCTCGCGACCGACGGCGAGATCCGGTACCCGGTGATCCGCGGCGGGCTCGACCCGGACGTCTCGCTCTACGGCTTCGAGATGACGCCGGCGGAGGCCGCAGGCACCGCGACCGACGCGGGGTTCTTCTTCTGCTTCATGGAGCGCCCCGGAAAGCTGCGCTTCGCGGCGCCGGCGCCTGGGGTCCCGGGTGCCACCTCGGCGCACGTGGCGTCGACGCTAGCCAAGAACCCGGTGTGGCTCGCCAGGCACGCCACCGACATGCTCCCGGTCGGCTGAGGAGGGAGGCGCCATGAGCACGAACGCCGTCGATTGGTCGACGCTGACCGCGGACCCCGCCACGAGCGGGGCGGTCGACACGCTCGCGGCCCTGGCCGCGGGGTTCGACACCCAGGTGCCGGCCGTCCTCCTCCCGCTGCGGGTCGAGACGCGGTTCGCCACCGCCGAGGTGCCCGACGACACGGACCACGTCGGCGAGCTGCTGCAGCACATCGACGAGCTCTCCGCCACGCTGAAGAGGCTGCAGGCCCGCCGCTACGCGACGACGCTCGTGGGCACGGTCAAGGAGAAGAAGGAGTTCAAGACGAAGGTCGAGGCGCCGCTCGTCCAGGCGGCGTCGGCGGATCTGGACCAGGTCTCCGCCGCGATCGAGGCGATGCGGCCGCACCTGGAGCAGCCGCTCCTGACCGGCTCGTCCGCGCAGAGCAAGCGCCTCGCCTCGGCGCTTCCCGCCGCGCGGGCGGCGTTCGAGGCCGGGGTTGCCGCGCTGTCCCGGCTCCGCTCGGAGTATCAGCGCGATCAGCAGGTGGGGCGGCTGGAGGCCCAGCGGGCCGATGTCGAGCTGATGTTCCGCACGATCGAGCAGCGCGTGGCGCCGACGGTCAGGAGGCTTCCCAGCCGTGGCGTCCTCGTCGCCGCGGGCCCCACCCGCACCGTCCACCAGCTGCTGGTGCGGATCTATCCGGAGCCCCTCGCCGTCGACAGCCACGAGGACGAGCTCACCGACCTCGAGCTCTCCGACGGCGCCGTGTTCTGGACGGCCACGACGGCAGCCGGCGCCGACGAGCAGCTGCGCCTGGGCGCCTGGCGGGCGCTGTGCATCGGGCGGAGCACCAGGCGGGCCGCGTGGATCGCCCGCGTCACGGAGCCGGTTCAGCCCAGGGAGACGGGCCCGACCGCGGGTGCCGAGGCGGCCGCCGCGATCAACGCCGCCCTCACGGTGACGGAGAAGCGGCTGTCCGGGCTGGACGCGGAGGCACCCGTGATCCGGGAGCGGCTCCTCGAGCGACGCCCGATCGACCTGCGCCCGCTCGACGCGCGGCCCACGAAGTCGCTGGGTGCGCGCCAGATCTCCGCCGTCGAGAAGGCGCTGCAGGGGCTGGAGTCCTCCGTCGAGACGACCGTCGCGCTCCCGGAGGCGGCGATCGCGCCCATCCAGGCGCGGATGCAGACCGTGCTCGCGGCGGTGGAGGGGCTCGCACAGACCTTCGTCGACGTTCCCGCGGAGTGGGCGCGCCGGCTCGGCCTGCTGGGTCGTGCGGTGCGGCGGATCCCGGTGGAGCCGGCCCCGGAGCCGGAGATCCCCGGGGTCGGCCACCGGACGGGCACCTGGACCAGGGCGGCGTCGTCGTCGGTGCTGCCGCACCGCTTCGCCGTCTTCACCGTCAACGACGGCAAGGCGGTCAAGGTCGGCGCGGGGCGGCCCATCCCGCCGGACCTCGCGCTCGGCCTCGACCCGGGCACCGACACCTTCAGCCTGGAGGACGGCCTCCTCGTCGTGCCGGACACCATCCGTTGGATGACCGACTTCGACGAGGCCGAGGCCAAGGGCATGGCCCTGCGGCTGACCCTCACCCCGGAGGAGGCCGCGCGCGGCTTCGACGAGCTCCTGGTGCTCGGCCTCTCCGACGGCGACGCGGCCGACGGCGAGGGGCGGCTGACGGCCATGCTGGAGGCCCACCACTACACCGGCGAGGGCCTCTCGCTGCTTCCCGTCGGCACGCCCACCAACAACACCGAGGACGACCAGGCGGGGTTCTCGACCGCCGACGACCCGGACGCGGCGTACGCCGTCGAGCGCGGGCCTTCGCACGTCGCGGCCCCGGACTCCGACGGCGGAAGGCTCGCCGCGGCGCTCGGCATCGCGCCCGACGTCGTCGCGCACGTCGCGGGCGCCTCCGGGACCGACGCCAAGGACGCGCAGCTCGCCAACCGCGTGCTCTACCCGGGCACCGTCGGCCATGCGCTGGAGGAGCTCCTGCCCGGGCTGGTCAGCAGGGACGCCCGCGACCGGCTGCGCAGCTACGCGCTGGGCGATGTCTCGGGACGCAGCCTGCTGCCCGCCGTCCGGGTGGACGACCAGCCGTACGCGCTGCTGCCCGCGCTCGCGCTCAGCCGCGTGAAGCCCGACCTGCGGGATTCCGGCCTCGGCTCCGCCGCGGCGGACGAGCGCGCCAAGCAGCAGAGGTTCGAGGACACGCTGCTCGCGCTGTTCCGGCACCTGCACCGCGACTGGTCGGACCTGCGCCGGGGCGCCGACGGGCGACCCGGGGTGAAGCACGTCCAGAGCCCCGAGGTCGGGGAGCCGGGCTTCGACGCGCAGCAGCACTTCCTGGGGATGCTCGGGTTGGAGGCGTCGTCGGTGGGCGCGGGCTACCGCTTCTCCGTCAACGTGGCCGACCGCGGCGAGGCGCGGGGCCAACCCGACCTCGGCCTCGGGTTCGGGGTTCCGCCGAAGGACGGGTCGACGAACCCGGCAGCGAACTTCGGGCCGTTCGCCCTGATGCAGCACCTGGCGGGCGTGCTGCGGCTCGCGTTCGACGTCCCGGCCGCCGTCCCGCCGCGGCACCCGACCACCGGCGGCGTGCCGACGGAGTGGCAGCCCGTGTACGAGCGGATCAGGACGTCGCGCGCCTACGGCCTCCGGCTCCTGACGGGCCTGCGGCCGTTGCTGGGTCAGGTGGCGACCACGCAGGGCACCGGCACCGGCCGATGGATTCTCAACCTCTTGGACCTGTCGCTGGACCAGTTGCGCGCCCGCACCGAGCAGGACCTGTCGAACGTCGGCCTCGCCGAGCTGCTGGTCCGGCACGCGCTGCTCGCCGAGGCGCGGCGCGCGGCCGCCGAGATCCTGGTCACCCGAGGCCTGCTGACCGACGCCGAGGTCGCCCTGCTCGGCACGTCGTCGATCTACCAGACCTGGTCGAACGGCACCCTGTCGCAGACCTCGTCCTGGGGGCTGCTCTTCGAGACGACCGACCAGCTGGTCCGGGTCTCGGGCTCGGGCGTCGGCATCCCGCCCGACCTCCAGAACCGTCTGATGACGGGCGTCGTCGCGCAGCAGGCGCCGCCGGTGATCGCGGAGCACCGCGCGGCCGTCCAGGCCTTCGCCGCCCTGCCCCCGGCCCGGGTGGCGGCGCTCACCCGCGAGCACCTCGATCTCAGCAGCTACCGGCTCGACGCCTGGGTCGGCGGGCTCGCGCACCGTCGCCTGCGCAGGCTGCGGGAGGTACGCCCGCGCGGCGCGCAGGTGGGAGCGTACGGCTGGCTCGAGAACCTGAGGCCCGCGCCGACCGTCCCCGCAGCCACCGGCGTCCCCGCCGCGCTGGCCGACCTGCCGGGCCGGCCGCTGATGCGCGACCTGTCGGGGGAGGGGTTCATCCAGACGCCGTCGCCGTCGCACGCGGTGACCGCCTCCATCCTGCGCGCGGCCTACCGGTCACAGACCGCGGAGGGGTCGTTCGGCAACGAGATGTCGGTCAACCTGTCGTCGGGCAGGGTGCGGGTGGCGCTCTCGCTGATCGACGGCGTGCGCGCGGGCAACGACCTCGGGGCGCTGCTGGGCTATCGGCTGGAGCGGTTCCTGCACGAGTACTACGCTCGCCCCGACACCCCGCACATCGTGGAGCTGGACGCGGCGATCTTCCCGCTCCGCCGCGCCTACCCGACGGTGGCCGCCGTCAACCCCGACACCGCCGCGGTGACCGAGCCGACGCGCTTCGTCGTCGACGGTCTCGCGCTGGTGCGCGCGGTCCTCGGCTGGGTCGAGGAGCACGCTGCGGGCGCCACGGGCACGCTGTTCCAGACGCTCGCCTCGCGCCCAGCGGGTTATCCGTGGGGGACCAAGCCGGGAGCCCTGCCCCTGCCGACCGAGCCGGACAAGCTGACCGGCGTGCTGCGGGGGATCGACGCGATCGCCGACGCCCTCGATGCGCTGGGCGACCTCACCACCAGCGAGACCGTCTATCAACTCGCGCGCGGCAACCACGCCCGCGCCGCCGCCGTGCTGAGCGCGCTGGCGGAGGGCACGGCGATCCCGCATCCCGAGGTGACCGAGACGCCGCGCACCGGCCTGCCGGTGAGCCACAAGCTGATCCTGCAGCTGCCGGCGGTGGCGGCTGCGCCCGCCGCGGGGCCTCCGGGGTGGGACGCGGTGCCGATGTCTGCGCGGGCGGCGCTCGAGCCGTCGGTCAATCACTGGCTGGGCGGCCTGCTCGGCGACCCGGCCCAGATCCGCGTCCGGCTGGCCTCCGACTCCCTCGCGCCGGGGGCCGCGCTGCCCGAGGTATCGGTGGCGGAGCTCGGCCTGCAGCCGCTCGACCTGGTGGCGCTGCTGGCCGACGGGTTCGACGCCGCGGTGGGGTCGCTCACCGCCCGGGTGCTCGACCGGCTGCGGCCCGCCGACCTTCCGCCGGACCAGCCCGGAGTGGTGGTCTCGGACGGGCCGCAGACCACGGTCACCGACGCGTGGCGGATCGAGCCCGCGCGGGCCGCCGCCTGGGGTCCCTCCATCCGGAGCATCACGGACGTCGCGCCGCTGCTCGAGGCCGCCGTCGACCTGCTCGGCACCGCGAAGCCCGCCACGGCGGCGGACTACGCGGCGCCGGAGTTCACGGCGGCGGCGGGTGACGGCATCGACGTCGCGGATCTCTCGGTGCGCGTGCGGCGCCTGCTCGACGGCGCGATCGCCGACGTGCTCCGCCTGGCCCGGCTGCTCGCCGACGATCCGACGCTGGAACCCGCGTCTCTCGACGACGATGACCCGGCGGTCTGGCTGGGCGCGCAGCGCGCGGCGCGGCCGGATGGCGCGGCGTGGCTCGACGGGGTGTGGGCGGGGCGCGACGCCTGGCTCGACGCCGCACGGGCGGCGCAGGCGTACGGCATCCGGGTGGGCCTGCCGCGGCGCTACCTGTCGAGGGTGCAGGTGAGCACGGAGCTGCTGCAGTCGGCGGAGGTGGCCTTCCTCGACCTCGCGGCGCGCTGCCGCGCGGCGTCGGCGACGCTCGCCGCCGCGTCCGATCCGAGGCCCGCCAGCGCGTGGACCCAGGCGGCGAAGGACCTGCTCGGCGACGGGCTGACGCTGGTGCCGCGGGTGGGGCTCGACCCCGTGCGGGCGGACCTGCAGACCGCGCTGGACGCGCGCCTCGTCGGCCCCGACGAGGTGGACGGCTGGCTCGAGGGCGCCGCGGCCGTGCGGCGGGGCGCCGCGGACCTCGCGGACGTGCAGGTGTTCGCCGAGGCGCTGGGCCGCGGCGCGACGACCGGGGCGGTGGCGCAGTTGCCGCACTCCGACGACGACCCGTGGGTGGGCGGGGCACTTCCCGACCCATCCGCGCTCACCGGCAAGGTCAGCGTCGTGATCTACGGATCGGGCAACCTGCCCGCCGTCGGCTCGTCCGGGACGGCGCTGCTCGTCGACGAGTGGAGCGAGACGGTGCCTTACCGCGAAGAGGTCACCGGCGTCGCGCTGCACTACGACCAACCCGACGCGACCGCCCCGCAGGCGATCCTGCTCGCCGTCGCGCCCGTGCGCGACCAGGCCTGGACGCTCGCCGACTTCGCGGCCACCCTGCACGACACGCTCGAGCTGGCCCGCAACCGGACGGTGGAGGTGGAGCACATCGGGGCGAGCCGATACGGGCAGCTGCTTCCGCTGCTCGTCGGCGAGGTGGTGCCGAACGCCGCCCACGAGGACGTCGCAGGCGACCGCGTCATCCTCGACTTCCATCAGAACAACCCGTAGGAGCTCCGATGGCCTTCATCTCATCGACCTGCGAACCGCTGCGGATCTGGTCTCGTCTCGAGCCCCGGGCCCGCCAGGTGGACTTCGCGGGCGCCCTCTCCGCCCCGATCGCCGACCCCATGTTCCTGCTCGGCAGGCAATGGCAGTTCGGAGAGTTCGCAGGGACGGACGCCGGCTCGGCCATCTTCGCGACGTTGGCGCGTGAGATCCATCCCATGACGGTCCCCGGAGCGGGGCCGGACGACGGCGTCGACGCCGTCACCGAGCGGTTGCCGATCGCGTTCCCGCTCGTCGTCCGCGCCCGGCTCGGCCGGACCCTTCTGAGCAGGATGGACGCGGCGCTGATCGCCTCCGGCGTCGATCCCTCCTACGACCCCGAGGCGCTCCGGGAGATCCTCTACCGGTTCTACGGGCCCGAGGATCCCGAGCCGGTCGACCCGATCCGGGCGGCCCGCGACCGGACGACGCCTCGGGCGGTGCGGGCGCGCCACGCGCTGCGGGGCCGCAGCGTCGACGGCGTCCGGGTCTACCAACTGACCCCGCCGAATGTCACGACGGCGACGCTCCCGGCCGCGTTCCGGGCCGCGCTTCCCCCGGCCTGGGTGCCCGTCGTTCGCGACACCCTGCGCGCGTACCGCGCCTGGTTCGAGCGCACCTACGAGCTGCCGGGCCGGGAGGGGATCGGCAGCCGCTGGGAGGGCGACCAGCTGGAGTACGCCGTCGGCGGCGCCATCACCCGCCAGGGTGCGGAGACCGCTCTGGAGGCCGCCGAGCACGAGGGCGGGCACCTGGACTGGTACTCGTTCGACCAGGGCGCCACCCGGTTCCTGGCCGACGGCGATCCCGCGGGAACCGTCGTCGACGTCCGGTCCGTGATCCCCGTCCCCGCGGAGTATCCCGGCATGCCGAAGCCGCGCTGGTGGCAGTTCGAGGACGCCGCCGTCGACCTCGGAAGGCTGAGCGCGGACGCGACGGATGTGGCGCGCATCGTCGTCAGCGAGTTCGCCCTGCTCTACAGCAACGACTGGTTCACGGTCATCTGCCGCCAACCGGTGGGCAGCGTCGCGGAGCTTCAGGGCGTCGTCGTGACGGACACGTTCGGCTGGCGCACGCTCGTGCAGCCCACGGTCCAACCCGCGGGGGCGGAATGGACGGGTTGGGACGCCTTCAGCCTCTCGCCGCGGTCGTCCGGCGCCGCGCAGGCGCCCCTGCCGCAGCACCTGTTCCTGCCGCGCACGCTGCCGCACATCGTCGACGGCGAGCCGCTTGAGCAGGTCGCCTTCGTGCGTGACGAGACCGCCGACATGGTGTGGGCGATCGAGCAGCGGGTCCCCGACGGGCTCGACGCCTCGCGCGACGCGGCGGAGGCATCGCGGCGGATGCGCCAGCAGATCGATCCGACGGCCGACGCGCCGCCGTCGCCGTCGGCCGGGCCGCTGCGCTACACGCTGCAGACCGAGGTCGCCGAGAACTGGATCCCCTTCATCCCGGTGCACCTGGACGGTCAGCAGCGGGCGATCCAGCTGCAGCGCGGCACGCTCCGCCGCACGATCGGCGAGGAGGACACGCTGATCAGGCCGGTCACGTCGATCCTGCGAGAGGGCATCGATGACGACGACAACCGGCTGGCCGCCTACTACGTCCACGAGGAGGAGGTCCCCCGGGCAGGCGTCCAGGTGCAGGGGCTACTGCGCCGCGCGCGCCGGTACGACGGCACCCCCGTGGTGTGGCACGCCCGCCGGGTCACGACAGGCAGGGGAGAGGCCCGTTCGGGCCTCGCCTTCGACCGGATTTCTTGACTTCGTCGGCACGTGGCCGTTGCCGCCGGTTGAGCCGGGGCGGGAGGTTCGAGCGCCCGTGGTCGTCACCAGTAGACCCGCGCCCAGAAGCCTCGAAAAGGGGTTGACACGCGCACCGCGCGGGCGGACGATGAGAGAACCATTGGTAGTGCTGAGCACACTCGTCTTTGTCGCGGGGAACAAGAAGAATTTCTGACCTAATGGGAGTCCTCCTGGGCGGACGTCGTGCGTTCTTCGCTGCGGATGCAGGGTTCCGTCTCGGCTCACCGTTCAGGGGGCACTTAACCTTTGTCGAGTCACCTGTGTACGAGATCGTCATGCATTTCATCGTCCTGACCGGTCTGCCCGGAGCGGGCAAGACCGAGACGCTCGCGCGGCTCGCCGCCGCGGGCGAACAGGTCGTCGACCTCGAGGGGCTCGCGCGGCATCGCGGATCCAGTTTCGGCCGGGTGGGCATCTCCGAGGAGCAGCCGACAGAGCCCGAGTTCCACGCCTTGATCGCCGCGGCGCTCGACGCCTGCGACCCCGCCCGCCCCGTGTGGTTGGAGGACGAGGGGCCGCACATCGGGTCGCTGTGGCTTCCCCCTCGGGTCAGGGAGGCCATCGCGTCGGCCCAGACGGTCGAGCTGACCTGCCCCTTCGAGGAGCGGGTGGAGCGGATCGCCGGCACCTACGGCACCGCGCCCCCGGAGGAGCTGATCGCGGCGACGCAGCGGATTCGGCGACGCCTCGGCAACAGCAGGACGGACAGGGCCATCAGCCACTTCCACGCGGGCCGCCCGCGCGCCGCGATCCGCGTCCTGCTCGACTACTTCGACGAGGCGTACACGCTGCGGGCCGCGAGCGACACCCGGGTGCCGCTGCCCGCCGGGGCGATCCCGCCCTCGATCGGGCGCCGGTAGGCAGGGACCGCTACGATGCGCCATGCGAAAGGCGCGAGCGTGGACGGAATGGCCCATCTGGCGATGGAGCCGGGGCGTCCTGCTGACGTTCGCCGCAGCGCTGACCGTCGCGGCCCTTCGGGTCGCTCAGGTGCATGACGCGCTGCTGCCCGGCGAGGTCTTTTGGGTCGGCGGGATGGCCGCGCTTCTGGTGGGGCTGGCCTGGCTGCCCAGGCCTGTCTGGTGGACCGTCGGCTTTGCAGTCACGTTCGTCTCCTTCGATGCCGTAACGCCTCCCGACCACTACGGCGCAGCTTGGTTGGCGGCGTACGCGGTGTGCGTCGACGCCAATAGCCGCCGTCCGGCGTGGCTCGGCCCAGCGCTGGTGGGGCTGTTGGTGGTGTCCGAGGTCGCGTTCGGCGGCTCGATCCGGGACGCCGCGTACAACGCGCTGTACCTGGCGCTCGCGGCGGGCCTTGGCCAGTTCATTCGGGCGGCGTTCGCGTTCAGCCGCCGATACGCG
>DAONOU010000009.1:0-22512 GCA_035409265.1 Arachnia sp.
TCGAGTTCCTGTCGGACTCGTTCCGCCCCATCCTGGGCGCGCTGCTCGGCGCGTCGCTGTTCATCACGTTCATGGCGCTGATGTCGACCCTGAACATCATCGGCAACTGGGCCGACCCGCGCACCGAGCTGCCGCCGTCCTGGCAGTTCATGAACCTGCTGTGGCAGTCGGTGTTCGTGTTCCTGCCGCTCATGGTCGCGTACAACGCCAGTAAGAAGGTGGGCGCGGACCCATGGGTCGGATTCGCGGTCATGGCGCTGGTCATGCTGCCAGGGTTCACGGCCCTCGCCTCGCACCCCGATGCCCGTCCGCTCGAGGGGTCGAGCGCCATGGTCCTCGACATCTTCGGCATCCCGCTCACGATCTTCAGCTACAACTCGCAGGTCTTCCCGCCGCTCCTGATGGCGGCCCTGCTCGGACCGTTGTACAAGCTGTTGAAGAAGCTCATCCCCGAGAACCTGCAGCTGATCTTCGTGCCGTTCCTCGCGATGCTCGTGATGCTGCCCGTCACCGCGTTCATCATCGGCCCCATCGGCATCTACGTCGGCATCGGGCTGGGTGGTGTGCTGAGCGCGATCAACGGATTCAGCCCGCTGATCTTCGCGCTCGTCATCCCGATGCTCTACCCGTTCCTGGTTCCGTTGGGTCTGCACTGGCCGCTGAACGCGATCATGCTCGCCAACATCTCCACCTACGGTGAGGACTTCATCCAAGGACCCATGGGCGTGTGGAACTTCGCGTGCTTCGGCGCGACGGCGGGCGTGCTCATCCTCGCGATGCGCGACAAGGAGGTCCAGATGCGGCAGACGGCGACGGGCGCCCTCGCGGCCGGCCTGCTGGGCGGCATCTCCGAGCCGTCCCTCTATGGCATCCACCTACGTTTCAAGAAGATCTACCCGCGCATGCTGGTGGGCTGTTTCGTCGGTGGCCTGACCATCGGCATCGGCGGCATGCTCGCGGGTGGGGGCGTGATGACCAACGCGTTCGTCTTCACCTCGCTGTTGACCATTCCCGCGTTCTCGAACATCCCGCTCTACGCGCTGTCGATCGCGGTGGCGTTCGGGACGGCCATGATGATGGTGCTCATCTTCGATTACCGCACCCCCGAGCAGAAGGCCGCGGCCCGCCGCGCGGGCGCCGGTCTCGACGAGGCGCCGGTCGTGGAGACGAAGGTCATCGTCGTCGGCGACGTGGAGACCAACCAGGCCAAGCAGTGGGTGGCCGCGCTCGGCGGTGAGGACAACATCTCCGCCGTCCAGCCGATCGCCGAGACGCGCGTCCGGGTGGAGGTCGGGGACTCCTCGAAGGTCGACGCCGAGGCCCTCCGCCGCGCGGGTCTCGCGGGGGCCGTCGAGGTCTCGCCGGGGGTCTGGCACCTGGTCGCCGGCCTCGACGCCGAGCAGTACGCCGAGGGCATGCGCCGGAGGCTCGCCTCGGTCGCCGCTGCGGTTTAGCGTCGGCAAACAGTCGATGAGGCGCCCGTCCCTAAAGGGGGCGGGCGCCTCGTCGCATCGAGGTCAGGAGTCGATGGTCCTCTTCCAGGCGCCGATGTAGGCGATCGGCGCGAAGCCCATGGCCTCGTTGACGTCCAGCATGTGCCGGTTCTCCTCGGCGTTGTAGGTGATCGCCTTCGGCGACTCCGGGGCGATGTCCCGCCAGGCCAGGAGATTGGCGCACTTGATCCACTGCCCGAGCCGACGCCCGCGGTGCTCCTTGAGTACGAGCGTGTCTACCTGGTCGGTCGAGCCGGTCTTGTCCTCGCCGACCGACAGCTCGGTGAACGCCACCAGCTGGCCGGTGGCGTCGTGCTGTGCCGCGGTGATCAGCATGGTGTGGCCGCCGTCGAGCCAGTTCTTGTCGTGGCGGGCGACGCGGTCGGCGTCCCACGCCTCCTCGTCGAACTCCATCTCGCCCGCGGGCACGTCGGTCGACATCCGGCTCTTCATCCGGGCGTAGTCCTCGACGTACTCCGCCGGGGTCGGCAGGGTCCAGCTCACGAGCGAGTACCCGTCGGGCCGGGCCTCCTCGAGGAGCCGCTCGACGAGCGGGTGCGATCCGTTCAGAGCAAGGCCGCTCTTCCGCTCGATCTGGCCCAGCTCGTAGCCGTGCCGGAGGTAGAACCGGGCGGCGTGGTCGACGGGGAGGGTGCCGTGGCCGGTGGGTGACGCGAGCCTCTCGGGGCCGGGCTGGTCCCCAAGCTCCTCGTGCTGCGCCCACGACTGCAGGAGCGTCCGGCCGTGCTCTCGCGCGGCCCGCTCCACGAGGGGGAGCGCGGCGGTGCCGATGCCGCGACCCCAGTATTCGCGCAGCAGCTCGATCTGCCAGTAGGCGCTGCGGGAGCCCTCGTCGAACGGGACGTCCACGCAGACCCGCCCGATGACGCGGTCGTCGGCGATTACCAGCCAGCCCACGTGGGCCTGGTCCTTGCTCGGCTGCCAGTGCGGCAGTAACTCCGCCGCGGTCACGGTCTCGTCCTCGTTGCCGTTGATCTCGCGATAGACGGCGTTTCGTAGGTCCACCATCGCCGCGAAGTCGGCGGCGTCGGGGTGGTCGAGGCTCGTCGGGACGACGAGGGAGCGGAACTCGATGTTGTTCATATCTCTCACTTCTTCGCGTGGGTCAGTTGAGCGGAAGGCGCAGGTGGCGGAGCTCCCAGTCGAGTTCCCGCCGTGCGCGTTCGTGGTCGTTTCGGATGTGGTGCGAGTCCTCGCGGTACGTCGACACCGGGCGGGTGCTCCAGATGAGCACACGTAGCGCGACGTGCATCGCGACCCGGGTGAGAAGCGATGCGCGCGGAACGCGGTCGGACAAGGGCGGCAGCGGGGTGTCGGCGAGGACGGGGTCCCGCTGCGCGGTGATGGCAGGCATGAGTGTTGCTTTCGCTGAAGGTGACGTGCTCGAGATGCCGACGAGGGGCCGGCGCGGAGTCGATCGACTCGTGAGGTGCTGGAGGTGGCGCCCCGAAAGAGGGCAGAGTTGTCCCGTTAAGGGATCAGATGGCCGCGATCAGGCGGGGGAATGCGCCGAAGGAGACAGCGGCCCCGCCGCGCACGGCGATCAGCTTGGTGCGAGTGAAGATGTTCATCATTTCGGGACCCCCTTTCTCAACTTCGAGTTCCGAGGGCGACGTTAGTCCCGTCCAACGCGTCGCGTCAAGCAGACTACGCTGAACCCATGTTCTCTCGGCGCCACACAACGCAGGTCGAGGAACGCTACCGTCGGCGCTTCATCGGCGACGTCGAATATCACACCAGCCGCTCGGGGTACGGCGATGCCTCGCTGATGGCCTACCGGTTCGACTGCCAGGTGCCCGAGAAGACGGGCCCGGACTTCGTGCTCGTTCACGGTATCGGCGTCTCGGCCCGAATGTACGGGCCGACGGCGGTCGAGCTCGCGCAGCGCGGCGACGTTCACCTCATCGACATGGCGGGCTACGGCCGCTCGTCGCGCCCGGGCCGCGACTTGACCATCGCCGACCACGCGGAGCTGATCGCGCGGTACCTGGAGGAGCACGACCTGGATCACCCCGTCGTCGTCGGGCACTCGATGGGGGCGCAGGTCGTCGCGGAGCTGGCCGCCGGGTTCCCCGAACAGGTCGACCACATCGCCTTGATCGCTCCCGTCGTCGCGCCGTCGGCCCGGAGCCTCACGAAGGCGGTGCCGTTGCTGCTCGCCAACGGGCTCAAGGAGCCCGGGGTCGTGACGTTCCTGGCCGTCTACGACTACCTCTTCCGGACGGGGGTCCGCTACATGATCCGGCAGACGCCCCACCTGCTGAAGGCCCACCTCGATGAGATCGCGGCCCGGGTCGAGGCGAAGACGCTCGTGATCTGCGGCCTCGACGATCGCATCGTGCCGCTGGAGTGGGGCAGGGAACTGGCGGGAAGGTTCCGCCACGGCTGGTACGCCACAGTCCCCGGGCCGCACGCCACCATGTTCGCGGCGCCGGCCACCATCGCCGCCCTGATCGACGAGCATGCCCACCGGTAGGCCGCGGCGCGGGGCGCGGAGGCAGCGCTTCGCGTCGGCGCTCGCCCGGGGGAGGGCGTGGGGCTCCGACTACTGGTGGGTGAGCCGGGCGCTGGCCGGGGGCCTCGTCCGACGCGACGTGCCCGACGCCTACGCGGCGGGGGAGCGCGCCCCCGTCGTCCTCATCCCCGGGGTGCTGGAGGAGTGGACGATGATGCGGTCGATCGCCGATGCGCTGAGTGAGGCGGGCCATCCTGTCCACACGTTGCCCGAGCTGAGGCGCAACACGGCGACGGTGAAGGAGGCCGCCGCGCTCGTCGCGACCTATCTCGGGGCGACCGGGCTGACCGACGCCCTGATCGTCGCGCACAGCAAGGGCGGGCTCATCGCGAAGTGCCTTCTCCTGGGAGAGGAGGGCCATCGCGTTCGGCGCGTCGTGACCGTCGCGACGCCCTTCAGCGGGTCCGTGCTCGCGCGGCTCGTGCCGCACCCCGTCGTGCGGGCGTTCGTGCCCGAGGACGACACCATCGTCGAGCTGGCCGGCCGCGACGAGGTGAACCGCCTCATCACCTCGATCTGCCCGGCCTTCGACCCGCACATCCCCAGCGGGTCCCGGCTCGAGGGCGCGACCAACGTCCCCGTCGCGGCGATGGGTCACTTCCGCGTCCTCGCGGACCCCGAGGTGATCGACGCCGTCGTGGCGGCCTGCGCCTGACGCGGGCTCCGGCGTGGCCGCCACGGGGCTCCTCTGCTACCGTGGCACCGGCCTATGAGACCGCACCCCAGAGGTGCCCGACGGCGAGCGAGGTGAGACCGATGAGTAGCGACAGTCGCAGTCATCATCCGGAACCCGCACCCGCGCGCCGCCCCACCCTTTCCTGACCCGTCCTCGTCAGGGGCGCCGTGCGCGCGTGCCTTGACGAAACGAGCAGCGCCATGACCACCCAGGAACTGACCGACCTCGCCGACCTGATCGTCGGCCACATCAACCGAAACGACCTCGCTGGCCTCGCCGAGACGATCGCGCCGTGCGCCACCGCGGAGCTGGTCGAGATCTGCGAGCGACTGGGCGACCGACACCGCGCGGTCATGTACCGCCTCCTGCCGAAGCAGCGCGCCCTCGAGGTCTTCGAGGCGCTCGACCCGGCGCTCCAGGGCGACCTCGTGCGCGGCCTGCGCGACGCCGAGGTCGCGGACCTCTTCGCGGCGATGGACCCCGACGACCGCGTCTGGCTGCTCGACGAGCTGCCTGCCTCGCTGGCCCCGCGGCTCCTCCGCGGGCTGCCGCAGCGCGAGCGCCAGATGACGGCGGACGTGCTCGGCTACCCCCAGGGGTCAATCGGGCGCAGGATGAGCCCCGAATACGTCAGCACGCACCCGAACCTGACCGTCGCGGCGACGCTGAGCCGGGTGCGCCTGCGCCTCGACGACGCCGAGACCGTCTACACGCTCCCGGTGCTCGACGGCGAGCGGCGCGTGGTGGGCGTCGTCGGCCTGCGCGACCTGCTCGGCGCAGACGACGCGACCCTGGTCGGCGACCTGATGCGCGAGGCGCCGGTGGCCACCGCGGACACGGAGGAGGAGGCGGCCGCCAGGGTCTGCGCCGAGCAGGGCCTGTTGGCGCTCGCCGTCGTCGACAGCGAGTCGCGCCTCGTCGGCATCCTCACCATCGACGACGCGGTGCGCATCCTCGAGCAGGAGGAGAGCGAGGACGTGGCGCGCCAGGGCGGCACGGAGCCGCTCCGCCGGCCGTATCTGTCCACCCCGATCCTCACGCTCGTCCACTCTCGCGTGGTGTGGCTGTTGGTGCTCGCCGTCGGCGCAACGCTCACGGTGCAGGTGCTCTCGGTGTTCGAGAACACGCTTGCCCAGGTGACAGTGCTCGCGCTGTTCGTGCCGCTGCTGATCGGCACGGGCGGCAACACGGGCAACCAGGCGGCGACGACGGTGACCCGCGCGTTGGCGCTGAACGACGTCACACCCCGCGACCTGGCGAAGGTGCTGACGCGCGAACTGCGCGTCGGTGCCTTGCTCGGCGTCCTGCTGGGAACTCTCGGGTTCGCGCTCGCCGCGTTGTTCTACGACGTGCGCATCGGGCTGGTGATCGGCCTCACCCTGCTCGCGGTGTGCACGGTCGCCGCGACGATCGGCGGGGTCATGCCGCTCCTCGCCCGGGCCATCCGCGTCGACCCGGCCGTGTTCTCGAACCCGTTCATCACGACCTTCGTGGATGCCACGGGCCTCGTCATCTACTTCCTGATCGCCCGCGCCGTCCTCCACCTCTGAGACGGCGGGCGAGCTTTCCTAGATCTTGACGCCCATGCCCGTGAAGGCCGTGCGGAAGACGGCGAGGCCGTCGAGGCCGGGCAGCCGCGCCAGGGACTGGTCGAGCTTGTCAAGCGCCGCCGCCTGCCCGGTGAAGAGGTAGCCCATCACGTCGCGGACCTCCTCCTTGTCCATCACGCCGGAGCCGACCGGGCGCCAGGCCTTCTCCATCAGCGTGCGCACCAGCCTCGGCGCGGACGGGGAGCGGTCGAGCGCTTGGCGGGCCTGCGTCGAGTAGAACGCGACGTGCCGGGTCTCCTGCTGTGCGATCCGCTTCAGCAACGGGGAGAGCGCCGGATGGTCCATCATCAGGGCGAGCCTGCGGTAGGCGGCGACGGCGGACAGCTCGTTGGCGGCGCCCCACGTCATGTGGACCGCGACGAAGTCGTCGCCGACGAGGTTCGACAGCGCCGACTGCTTCGTGGGTCCGAGGGCCTCGCGCCAGCCGAGCTTGATCCGCTTGGCCTTGAGCTCGTCGTAGTCGACGACGATGTCGTGGCGTTTCAGCACCGCGGCGAGCGCCTCGCCGTGCCAGAACTCCTCGCGGTTCCACGTCGTCATGAACCCGCGGGCCTCGTCCTTGCGGTGGGAGCGCGTGACGAGCAGGTCCCTCAGGTAGCAGGAGGTGTGATATTCGACGTCGCACATGTAGCGCAGCACGCGCAGCGTCGGGTCGTCGAGCGGCTGAGCGTCGAAGGCGTCGAAGTCCAAGTCCTCCCATTGGACGCGCTCGGACGTGGCGGCGAAGTTCTCGAGATCAAAGGCCATGGCGCTTCCTCCTGGCGAACAGTCCTCGGGTGGGGGCGGGTGCCGGCCCGCCGTTGCGGTCGGTGCCGGGGACGAGCCCTACGCCGTCGAGCAGGTCGAGGGTGGGGCGCTGAGCGTCGTCGAGCCTGGCGCGTGCGTCGTCGGTGAGGAAGATGTTGCCCATCGCCCGGGGCTCGTCGGGGTCCGGGACGCCGGCGACGCGCAGCGGCTCCCAGCCGATCAGCGCCAGCCGCGCCGAGATCCTCTCCCTGCGGGAGCGGGCGATCCGTGCGGAGGCCTCGCGGTGGTAGAAGTCGACGAAGGCGTCGCGGCGGGAGACGATCTCCAGGGCGACGCGGTGAGCCTCGCCGTCGAGCCGGGGGAGCACCTCCACGTACGCCGCCCGGAGGCTCGCCTCCTGAAGAGCCATCCGGATCATGTGGCCGGCGGTGAAGGGCTCTCCGACGGCGGCCGCGATCGGCGGGACGGTCAGCGGCATGAGCCGGTCGACCCAGGCCTCGCGCAGCCGGGCGGCGAGCCTGCCGCGGTGGCGCGGCTCCGGCCGCACACCCAGGGCGTCGAGCACGTCCTTGAGCGCCCAGGCGAGCCACATCCGCTCGTAGGCCCAGGTGGCGATGAAGGCGGTGACGCGGGCCTCGTTGCCCGTCCAGCAGGACAGCATCGAGCGGGTCTCGGACAGCCCGGCGCTGTCGAGCCTCCAGAGGAAGGCGAGGTCGGCGGCGGTGATGTCGTCGAGCGGGCCGACGGCGGCGGCGTCGACGACGATGCGGCCGCGGGCGCCGCGGACGTACGCGTCCACGTCGAAGTCGGTGAAGAGGACATCGCCTCGAGAAGCGTCCGAGAAGACGCGCTTCGGGACCATCTGCTCCTGCCTGTTCGACGGTTTCCGGGTCTGATACGAGAGTAGCCGGAAGCGACGAGCCAGCCGACCGTCCATAGACTCGTCTCATGCAGGAACCAGCCGCGTCGACGCTGGCCACGCGTCTCATCGAGTGGTACGCGGGGTCTGCGCGCGACCTGCCGTGGCGACATCCGGAGTTCGGGGCGTGGGGCGTGCTGGTCAGCGAGTTCATGCTCCAGCAGACGCCCGTGAACCGCGTGATCCCGATGCTGGAGGCGTGGCTCGGGCGCTGGCCGACACCCGCGGCGCTGGCCGCGGCGACGCCGGCCGAGGCCGTGCATCAGTGGGCCAACCTCGGGTACCCGCGCCGCGCGCTGTGGCTGCGCGAGGCCGCCGCTCAGATCACGGACCGGCACGACGGCGCCGTCCCGCGCGGCGTCGACGACCTCCTGGCGCTCAAGGGCGTCGGCGACTACACGGCCCGTGCGGTCGCCGTCTTCGCGTACGGCGAGCGGCACCCCGTCGTCGACACGAACACGCGCCGGGTCCTCGCGCGGGCGATCGAGGGGAGGTCGCAGCCGGGGCCTCCCTCGCGGCGCGACCTCGCCGCGATGGAGGGGCTCCTGCCTGCCGACGTGGCCTCGTCGGCCGTCGTCAACGCCGCGACGATGGAACTCGGCGCCACCGTCTGCCTGTCCCGGGGGCCCCGGTGCGGCGACTGCCCCGTCGTCGACCTGTGCGCGTGGCACGCCGCCGGTCGGCCCGACACCGGCGACGAGCGGCGGAAGCAGGCCGCCTACGAGGGCAGCGACCGTCAGGCCCGTGGGGCCGTGCTGCGCGCCCTGCGCCACGCTCCCGGTCACGCCCTGTCAGCCGACGCTGTGTGCCCGGAATGGCCCGACCCGGATCAGCGCGCCCGCGCGATCGCCTCGCTCTCGGCGGACGGCCTCGTCGAGGAGGCCGAGGGCGTGCTGAAGCTACCCTCCGCGTAGCCGGGGGAGCGATGCGGACCGGGACGGCGGAGGATCGTTGGCGGTTTGACCAGCTGGCGCGGCGCGCGTAGCGTGGACCGGCTATGCGTGACTTCCCTCCAGAGGTGACCGCCTCCGATATCCCCACCACTCGCGTACCCAGCGCCTTCCTGCGCTGGATGGTTCGCGACCAGTTCGCCGTGGTCTTCTCCATGACGCTGCTGGTGGTGGCGTGGCAGCTGCCGAGCGTGCTGTCGCCGTGGCTGATCGGCAAGGCGATCGACGCCGGCATGCTGGGGCGCGACGTCTGGGCCACCGTCGGCTGGACGTCGCTGCTGCTCGTCGCGGTGATCCTGGGCACGGCAGGCGGGATCCTGCAGCACACGCTCGTGGTGCGGAGCTGGCTGATCGCGCTGTACGGCACGCAGAAGCGCGTCGGCCTGACGACGGGGCGGCTCGGTCACGTGCTCGGCCGACGGGTGCCGACGGGCGAGGTGCTGAGCGTCAGCTCCTCGGACTCGGACACGTTCGGCGCGACGCTCGAGGTGCTCGCCCGGGCGATCGGCTCGCTGCTCGCGTTCGGCCTGGTGTGCGTGCTCATGTTCACGACGTCGCCGAAGCTGGCCGTCGTCGTCCTCGTGCTCTCGCCGCTGCTGTTGGCGGCGTCGACCCCCGTGCTGCGCCCGCTGAGCGCCGCCCAGCTCGCCGAGCGCACCCAGAACGCGGAGCTGACCTCGCTGGCCACCGACATCGTCGCGGGCCTGCGCATCCTGCGCGGGGTCGGCGGCGAGGAGACCTTCGGCGCCAACTACGCGCGGCAGTCGCAGAAGGTGCGCCGCCTCGGCGTGCGGGTCGGCAGCTGGCAGGGCGTCGTCGAGGCCATCTCCGTGCTCGTCTCCGGCGGCCTGCTCGTGGTGGTGGTCTACCTCGGCACGCACGAGCTCGCGGCCGGCCGCCTCACGGTCGGCCAGCTGATCAGCTTCGTCGGCTACGCGCTCTACCTGTTGTGGCCGCTGCAGACCTTCTTCGACTTCGCCCAGAAGTGGATCGCCGGGCTCGTCGCGGCGCGCAAGACGAGCGCGCTGTTCACGTCGCCGATGCCGTGGCGCCCCGCCGCGCGCGAGGTCGGGCCGTCTCCGCGCCTGGTCGACGAGGCGTCCGGCCTCGTCGTCGAGCCGGGCCGGTTCCTCGGCCTGGTGAGCGCCGACCCCGACGCCTCGGCCGCGCTGATCGACCGGCTCGGCCGGTACCTGCCCTCCGACCTGGCCGAGAACGTCGACGAGGACGAGACCCTCAGCCGACGCGAGCGCCGCAGGGCCGAGCGGGAGCTGCGGGCGCAGCGCGAGGCGATCGCGGCCGCCGACGCCGAGCGCGCGGCAGGCTCCTGGGGCGTGACCGCCGACGGCGTCGACCTCGCGGACCTCGACCTCGCCAGCCTCCGCTCCCGCGTGCTCGTCGCCGACACCGCCTCGATGCTGTTCGCGGGCACGCTGCAGGACGCCGTCGATCCCTGGGGCACGCACACGCGCGCGCAGGCCGAGGCGGCGCTGGTCACCGCGTGCGCCGAGGACGTCTTCGACGCGCTGCCCGGCGGGTGGCGGGGCGTGATCGACGAGAAGGGCCGCGGGCTCTCGGGCGGGCAGCGGCAGCGCGTCGTGCTCGCGCGGGCCCTCGTCGCCGACGCCGACGTGCTGTGCCTCGTCGAGCCGACCTCGGCCGTCGACGCGCACACCGAGGCGCGGATCGCGCCGCGGCTCGTCGCGCACCGCGCGGGGCGCACCACCGTCGTGGCGACGGCCTCGCCGCTGATCCTGCACTCGGCGGACGAGGTCGCGCTCCTGGCCGAGGGCCGGATCGTCGCGCGCGGGAGCCACGTCGAGCTGCTCTCCCGGCCGGACTACCGGCAGGTGGTCGCCCGAGGAATGGACGGTGAGTGACGTGACGGCCGAGCTGCTGCCCGGGTCGGCGGAGACCTGGCGCGACGACCCGCCCGCGCCGCGGGTGTCGCCGTCGCTGCGCGTCGACCGCACGCTGCCGCCGTCCGCGCGGTTGGCCGCGTGGAAACGCCGGCATCAGGAGCGGGGCGCGCACGCCCGCGCCGTGTTCCACGACTCCCGGAACCCCGAGCGGGGGCTGCCGGTGGCGCGCGCCCGCAGCGCGTTCGCCTTCGTCGGCGACCTGCTGTCGACGCGCAGGGCGTCCGTCGCGCTCATGATCGGCTTCAACGCGCTGGCCGCGACCGCTGCCCTGGTCATCCCGCGGATCCTCGGCGAGCTCGTCGACGCCGCGGCCTCCGGCTCCGCGCTGGGCCAGACCGATGCCGTCCTGCTGGGCGTGCTGGTGTTCGTTCTCGCGCAGGCGGGCTTCACGTTCGCGGCCAAGCGCGCCTCGGCCGTCCTCGGCTACGACCTGCTCGCCGCGGCCCGCGAGTCGGTGGTCGACACCGTGCTGCGGCTGCCGTTGGGGCGCGTCGAGGCGGCGTCCAGCGGCGACCTCATCACCCGCATCACGGCCGACGTCGGCAAGATGAGCACCTCGGTGCGCTGGGCGCTGCCGCACCTGGTGACGTCGGCGACGATGGTGGTGCTGACGGTGGTGGCGCTGCTGCTCAACTCGCCGCTGCTGACGCTCCCGCTGCTGGCCAGCCTCTTCATCCTGACCCTCGCCGTGCGCTCGTACCTCAAGCGCGCCGCCGCCGGGTACATCACCGAGTCGGCCACCTACAGCCGGATCAACTCGACGATCACCGAGACCGTCGAGGGCGCGCGGACGGTCGAGGCCCTGGGGCTCGGGGAGCTGCGCCAGCGCCGCCTCGACGACGACATCGACGAGTCGGCGCAGGCCGAGCGGTACACGATGAGCCTGCGCAACCTCCTGTTCGTCTGGCTCGACTTCGCCTTCCAGCTGCCGATCGTGCTCGTCATCCTGATGGGGACGTGGGGCTTCGACCAGGGCCTCGTCACCATCGGCCAGGTGACGACGGCGGCGATCTACCTGCAGCAGCTGGTCGGCCCGCTCGACCGGCTGATCCAGGTGCTCGACCACCTGCAGGTCGGCGTCGCCGCGACGACCCGTCTGCTCGGCGTGGCCGAGGTCCCCGAGGACCGCACACCCGGCGACGTGCTCCCGGACGCGGCCGACGTCGAGGGCCACGACCTGCGCTTCGCTTACCGGGACGGCCACGACGTGCTGCACGGCGTCGACCTCGAGCTCCAGCCGGGGGAGCGGCTGGCGATCGTCGGGCCGTCGGGGTCGGGGAAGTCGACGCTCGGCCGCCTCGTCGCGGGCATCAACCGGCCGCGCACGGGCGACGTGCGCGTCGGCGGGGTCGACGTGATGGACCTGCCGCTCGACGTCCTGCGCACCGAGGTGTGCCTGGTGACGCAGGAGCACCACGTGTTCGTCGGCAGCGTGCGCGACAACGTGGTGCTCGCCCGCGAGGGCTCCGCCACCGACGACGTGGTGTGGCAGGCGCTGCGGGCGGTGGACGCCGACGACTGGGTGGCCCGGCTGCCCGACGGCCTCGACACGCTGCTCGGCCACGGCCGCTCGTCGTTGACGCCCGCCCAGGCGCAGCAGATCGCGCTGGCCCGGCTCATGGTCGCCGACCCGCACACGCTCGTGCTGGACGAGGCGACGTCGCTCATCGACCCGCGCACCGCGCGCCACCTCGAGGGTTCGATGGCGGCGCTCCTGGCCGACCGCACGGTCGTCGCCATCGCGCACCGGCTGCACACGGCCCACGACGCGGACCGGATCGCGGTGGTCATCGACGGCCGGATCGCCGAGTTCGGCAGCCACGACGAGCTCTTGGCCGCCGACGGCGAGTACGCCCACCTCTGGCGCACCTGGAGCAGCTGAGTGTCCGTGTTGCGGTTTCGTAAGCTGGGGCCACCATGATCCTTGAGAACTTACCGCGCACCCCGTCCGTCTCCTTCAAAGTCTTTCTCGCCGCGGCGATGCTTCCCTTGCTCCTCGCTGGGTGCACGGCGCCGGCCGCGCCCGAGGCCGGGGATCGCGTTTCTGCCTCGGCGGCCGCGAAGCCGGTCGGTGACCTGCTGGCCGACCAAGGCCTCGCCGGCCTCGACGCCCGCGCCATCGTCGACAAGTTGGACGCCATCGCGCTCGACGACCGGGCCAGCGACCTGATGGCCTCCATCAGGCCGAACGAGCTGCTGCTCAGGGACGGCGAGGGGCGCGAGGAGACCCTGCCCATGCCCGCCGACGAGTTCTACGTCTCGTTCGCGCCCTACGTCAGCCGCACCCACGACTGTCACTTCCACAGCCTGACCACCTGCGTCGGCGAGCTGCAGAACGCGGAGGTGAGCGTCAAGATCACCGACGACGCGACGGGTGAGGTGCTCGTCGACGACTCGCTCACGACCTTCGACAACGGCTTCGTCGGGCTGTGGTTGCCGCGCGGGATCGACGCGACCGTCACCGTCGAGCACGACGGGAAGACCGCGTCGTCGCCCATCACCACCAAGGGGGACGACGCGGCCACCTGCGTCACCACGCTTCACCTCGCCTGACCCCCGGCCAGGCCTCGATCCCCTACGGTGGTGGGCGTGCGAGAACCCGATGATCTGGTTGAGGTAACGACGACGGCGGGGACGGTCCGCGGACGATGGCGCGCGATTCCGGGGAGCGAGGCGAGGTCGGCCGCGTTCCTCGGCATCCCGTTCGCCGAGGCCCCCGTCGGGGAGCTGCGGTTCGCGGCGCCCGTGCCGAAGGCGCCGTGGGACGGCGTGCGCGACGCACTCGCGTTCGGCGCCACGGCCCAGCGCGGGGACCCGGGGGTGACGCTGATCCCGGAGCCCTCCGTCGAGGGCGAGAGCACCCTCAACGTGAACGTCTTCACGCGCTCGCCCGCCCCTGCCGCGCCCGGGGAGGGCCTTCCGGTCCTGGTGTGGATCCACGGCGGAGGGTACGTCGCCGGGTCGCCCGCCAGCCCGTGGTACGACGGCCGCAACTTCACCCGCGACGGCGTCGTCACGGTCACCATCTCCTACCGTCTCGGCTTCGACGGGTTCGGGTGGGTCGAGGGCGCGCCGCAGAACCGCGGCGTGCTCGATTGGCTGCTCGCCCTCGAATGGGTCCAGCGGAACGTCGCGGCGTTCGGCGGCGACCCCGGCCGGGTCACCATCGCGGGCCAGTCCGCGGGCGGCGGCGCGGTCCTGACGCTGCTCGGCATGGAGCGGGCGCAGCACCTGTTCCATCGCGTGTACGCGATCTCCGGCGCGACCGCCGACGTGTCGGAGGCGAGGGCGCGGCGACTCGCCGGGGAGATCGCCCGGGAAGCCGGGGTCCCGCCGACGAGGGAGGGATTCGCCACCGTCCCGGAGGAGCGCATCCTGGAGCTCCAGGCGAAGGCGACGGAGTTCGGGCCCGACTCGCTCGCCACGATCGTCGAGGAGGGTCTCCATCTCGGCCCGGTCGTCGACGGCGACGTCGTCAAGCGGCCCACGCGCCAGTCGCTCAGGATGGGGATCGGCGCAGACAAGCCGCTCGTGCTGGGTGCAACCGACGACGAGTTCACCATGACGTTCGCCGACGCCGAGCGGAAGCTCCGCTGGGTTCCGCGCCCCCTGCTGCTCCGCAAGCTCGGGCTGCCGAAGGCCGCCCGCAAGAGGTACCTCCGCGACAACGCCGACGTCGTCGCGCTCGGCAAGGCGCGGCTCGCCGGGCGGATCCTGACGGACATGATGTTCCGCGTCACGGTGCCCAGGACCGCCGTGGACCGCGGCGAGGCGCCCACCTGGACCTACCGGTTCTCCTGGCCGTCCGGAAGGTTCGGCTACGCCGAGCACTGCCTCGACGTCCCGTTCTTCTTCGACTGCCTGGACGGCCCCGCGATGGAGCCGCTCGCGGGTCCGAACCCGCCGCAGCCGCTCGCCGACGAGATCCACGGCGCCGCGGTGCGGTTCGTCGTCGACGGCGACCCCGGCTGGCCTCGCTACGACGCCGAAACCAGGATGTCTCGGGTCTACGACATCCCCACCCGCGACGCACCGGACGCCTATGAATCGGTGAAATCACTTCCGTGACGCCGCATACGGCGGTCGAACCTGAGGGTGGTCCGGCGCCGTGCAAGGACTTGCCAAGATCGGGCCCCAACTGGCACAGCCGTGCCAGTTGGGGCCCGATGCTGGTGGATCGTTGCAGGCTCGCTCAGGGTCAAGCTACCGGCTGGCGAGGGCATCGGACAGGAGCCTTCGGTGGAAGAGGGGCTCATCCGTCAGTTCTGGGTGGAACGCGACGCCGGTGATCGTCCCCTGGCGGACGCCGACGATGCCGTCGCCGCGGCGCGCGAGGACCTCGACCCCGGGGCCGGTCTCGGTGACCTGCGGGGCACGAATGAACGCGACCCGCGCCGGTCCGTACGAGGTGTCGAGCTCGGTCTCCGTCGAGTCCACCTGCGGGCCGAACGCGTTGCGGCGCACGGTGACGTCGAGGACGCCGAGCGACCGCTGGCCGGGCGCGGGGTCGAGCACGCGCCGGGCCAGCAGGATCAGCCCGGCGCAGGTGCCGAGGGTCGGCGTTCCGCCGCGGATCGCGTCGGCCAGCGGTTCCTGGAGCCCGAAGAGCCGCAGCAGCCGGTCGATCGTCGACGACTCCCCGCCGGGCAGCACCAGGGCGTCGACGCGCGGCCCGTCCGGGCCGCTCAGGTCGGAGGGCACCCGCAGCAGCGCCGTCCGCGCCCCGAGGGACTCGAGCAGCCGGACGTGCTCGCGCACCCCGCCCTGCAGGGCGAGCACGCCGACGGTTGTCACCAGCCGCGCTCCGCCAGGCGGTGCGGCGCGGGGAGGTCGGCGACGTTGATGCCGACCATGGCCTCCCCGAGCCCGCGGGAGGCCTCCGCGATGGCGGCCGGGTCGCTGTAGAGGGCGGTGGCCTTGACGATGGCGGCCGCGCGCGCGGCTGGGTCGCCCGACTTGAAGATGCCCGATCCGACGAACACGCCGTCGGCCCCGAGCTGCATCATCATCGCGGCGTCGGCGGGCGTGGCGACGCCGCCGGCGGTGAACAGCACCACCGGCAGGGCGCCGCGCTCGGCGACCTCCCGCACGATGTCGTACGGCGCCTGGAGCTCCTTGGCCGCCACGTACAGCTCGTCCGGGTTCGCCTCGTAGGTGGCCTTCAGGACGGCGATCTCGCGCCGGATCGTGCGGATGTGCTTGGTGGCCTCGGAGACGTCGCCGGTGCCTGCCTCACCCTTGGAGCGGATCATCGCCGCGCCCTCGGCGATCCGGCGCAGCGCCTCGCCCAGGTTGGTCGCGCCGCACACGAACGGGACGGTGAACGCGTGCTTGTCGATGTGGTTGACGTAGTCGGCGGGGGAGAGCACCTCCGACTCATCGATGTAGTCCACCCTCAGGTGTTCGAGCACCTGGGCCTCGACGAAGTGCCCGATCCGCGCCTTCGCCATCACCGGGATGGAGACGGTGTCGATGATCGCGGCGATCAGGTCGGGGTCGCTCATGCGCGCCACGCCGCCCTGGGCGCGGATGTCGGCGGGGACGCGCTCGAGCGCCATCACCGCGACGGCGCCCGCGTCCTCGGCGATCCTGGCCTGTTCGGGCGTGACGACGTCCATGATGACGCCGCCCTTGAGCATGTCGGCGAGGCCGCGCTTGACGAGGGGGGAACCGGTGTTGTCTGCCATGCGGCCCATCCTGGGCGCGATACTGGATCAATCCAAGGGCCAGAACTATGCGAGTGTTCATAGGCCGGTATTCTGAGAGGATGCGCACGGCCCCCGAGATCGCTCTCCCCCTCAGCCTCGACGGCGGGGAATCGGGTTCGACCGTTGGCGGTTCGCTGCCCGCGCGGATCGCCGCCGAGCTCCGCCGCCTGATCGGCGAGACGGTGCTCGCGCCCGGCGACGCGGTGCCGTCCAGCCGCGCGTTGGCGGCGCACCTCGGCGTCTCGCGCGGGTCGGTCGTCGCCGCGTACGACCAGCTGCTGGCCGAGGGCTACCTCAGCGCCGCCGTCGGCCGTTCGACGGTGGTGAACCCGCAGCTGCGGAGGGTGCACCCGCCGCCGCGTCCGCCGCGGCCGGCCCCGCGCCGGAGGCCCGAGGCCCCGCCCGTGCTGGACCTCCGCCCGGGCCGGCCGTGGGCCGCGGACGTCGTCGGCCCGGCGTGGAGGGCGGCCTGGCGCGAGGCGACGGCCGCACCTGTGGACGACGCGGTCCCTGCCTTGGGCCTGCCCGGGCTTCGACGCGCGTGGGCCGATCACCTGCGCCGGATGCGCGCGGTGGTGCGCGACCCCGCCCAGCTCGCGGTCACCGGCGGCGGCCGGGAGGGCTTCGCCCTGCTGCTCCTGGCGCTCGGCGAGGGGAGCCCGGCGCGGCTTCGGGTCGGCGTCGAGGAGCCCGGGTATCCGTCGCTGCGCCGCGTCCCCGCCCGGTTCGGCGCGACGGTGGTGCCCGTTCCCGTGGACGAGCGCGGCCTGCGCGTGGCCGACCTGCCCGCCGGGTCGGACGCGCCGGATGTGCTCATCGTCACGCCCAGCCACCAGTACCCGATGGGCGGATCGCTGCCGGTGGATCGTCGGCAGGAGCTTCTGGAGTGGGCGCGGCGCTTTCGCGTGGTGATCGTCGAGGACGACTACGACTCGGAGCTGCGCTACACCTCGGAGCCGCTGCCCGCGCTGGCGGCCCTCGACGACCCCTCGGACGGGCGGGTGGTCCTGCTCGGCACCTTGGCGAAGACGCTCACCCCGGCGCTGGCCACCGGGTTCCTCGCCCTGCCCGCCTGGCTGGTGCCGGCGGTCGCCGAGGCGCGCGCGGAGCTCGGCCAGCCCGTCGGCCTCGTGCCGCAGCGCGCCGTCGCGAACTACCTGGAGAGCGGCGCGCTCCGGCTGCACACGCAGCGGATGCGCAACCGGTACCGGCGCCGCCGAGCCCAGGTCGTCGCCGCGCTGTCCGACGTGCCGGGCCTGCGGGTCTCGCCGATGGACGGGGGGCTGCACGCGGTCGTGGAGACCGCCCGGCCGGAGGCCGACGTGGTGGCCGACCTCGCCGCGGCGGGGGTGGGGGTCAGCCCGCTCTCGGGGTACTGGTCCGGCGCGGGCGCCGAGGGCGTCGTCTTCGGCTTCGGCGCGGCGACCGAGGCGGACCTCGCGCTAGCCCTGGCCCAGATCGCGCGCGCCGCCTCGGCGCCCCGAGGCGCAGACGACCCCGCCTGACGGATAAGTGCTGTCACATCGGGATTCTGCGAAATACGCCCGTTCTGAGAGCATCTCGATGCACTTTTCCGTCGGATCAGCCCGCGGCGACGCTCTTGAACCCGCGCAGGCGGAGGCTGTTGCCGACGACGAACACGCTGGAGAACGCCATCGCCGCGCCCGCCAGCATCGGGTTGAGCATGCCGAGGGCCGCGATGGGGATGGCCGCGACGTTGTAGGCGAAGGCCCAGAACAGGTTGGCCTTGATCGTGCCCAGCGTCCTGCGCGACAACCGGATGGCGTCGACGGCGCCGCGCAGGTCGCCGCGGACCAGGGTGAGGTCAGAGGCCTCGATGGCGACGTCGGTGCCGGTGCCCATGGCGAGGCCGAGGTCGGCCTGCGCGAGGGCGGGGGCGTCGTTGACGCCGTCGCCCACCATCGCGACGACCTTGCCCTCCTTCTGGAGGCGGACCACGACGTCGACCTTGTCCTTCGGCAGCACCTCGGCGATCACCTGGTCGATCCCGACCTCGGCGGCGATCTGCCGGGCGACGGCCTCGTTGTCGCCGGTCAGCAGCACGGGCGTGAGGCCGAGCCGCCTGAGCTGGGCGACGGCCTCGGCGCTGGTGGGCTTGACGGTGTCGGCGACGACGAGCAGGCCGCGCGCGGCGCCGTCCCAGCCGGCCGCGACGACGGTCTTGCCCTCGCCCTCCGCCCTCGCCTTCGCGGCGGCCAGCCCGGCGGAGAGGGCGAGCGACTCGTCGGCGAGCAGCGACTCGCGCCCGACGACGACGGCGCGGCCCTCGACGACGCCACGCACGCCCCTGCCCTCGACGTTCGCGAACTCGGTGGGCGTCGGCAGCTGGCCGACCTCCTGGGTTGCCCCCTTGGCGATCGCCTGCGCGATGGGGTGCTCGGAGGCGTCCTCCAGCGCGCCCGCCAGGCGCAGCAGCTCGGCGCGGTCGACGCCGGGCCCGGCCACGACGTCGACGAGCGTCATCTTGCCGGTCGTGACGGTTCCCGTCTTGTCGAGGACGATGGTGTCGACCTTGCGGGTGGACTCCAGCACCTCGGGCCCCTTGATCAGGATGCCCATCTGGGCGCCGCGGCCGGTGCCGACGAGCAGCGCCGTCGGCGTGGCGAGGCCCAGCGCGCAGGGGCACGCGATCACGAGGACCGCGACCGCGGCCGTGAACGCGGCGGTGGCGGGGAAGCCGGCGCCGAGCCAGGCGCCGAGGGTCGCGACGGCGACGGCGATGACGATGGGGACGAAGACCCCGGAGATCCTGTCGGCGAGGCGCTGGACCTCGGCCTTGCCGGTCTGGGCGTCCTCGACCAGCTTCGCCATCTGCGCGAGCTGCGTGTCGGAGCCGACGCGGGTGGCCCGCACGACGAGACGCCCGCCGGCGTTGACGGTGGCGCCTGTCACGGGGTCGCCCTCGCCGACCTCGACGGGGACCGACTCGCCGGTCAGCATCGACGCGTCGACGGCGGAGCTCCCGGAGGCGACCACGCCGTCGGTGGCGATCTTCTCGCCGGGGCGGACGATGAACTCGTCGCCGACGGTCAGGTCCTCGACGGCGATCTTGACCTCGGCGCCGCCCCGCAGCACCGAGACCTCCTTCGCGCCCAGCTCCAGCAGCGCGCGGAGCGCGGCGCCCGCCTGGCGCTTCGAGCGCTTCTCGAAGTAGCGGCCCGCGAGGATGAACATCGTCACGCCCGCGCCCACCTCGAGATAGATGTTGGCCGCGCCGTCGGACGGGGCGACGGTGAGCTCGAACGGATGCGTCATCCCGGGCACGCCCGCCGTGCCGAGGAACAGCGCGTACAGCGACCACAGGAACGCGGCCGACGTGCCCATCGAGATGAGGGTGTCCATCGTCGCCGCGCCGTGCTTCAGGTTCGTCCACGCCGCCTTGTGGAACGGCCACGCGGCCCAGACGATGACCGGGGCGGCCAGCGCGAGCGACGCCCACTGCCAGTAGGTGAACTGGAGCGCGGGGATCATCGCCATCGCGATCACGGGGACGGTGAGCACGACCGAGCCGATCAGCCGGTGCCGCAGCGCCGTCAGCTCGGCGTCGTCCGGGGCGTCCCCGGGATCGGCCTGCGCGGCCTGCTCGACCTTCGGCTTCGGGAGGGCGGCGGTGTAGCCGGTCTTCTCCACCTCGGCGATCAGGAGCGCGGGGTCGTAGCCGTCGGGAACGGTGACCTTGGCCTTCTCGGTGGCGTAGTTCACGGTGGCGGACACGCCGTCGAGCTTGTTCAGCTTCTTCTCGATCCGGTTCGCGCACGACGCGCAGGTCATCCCGCCGATCTCCAGCTCGAAGGTGGGGATCCCGCCTGGGATCGGCTGCGTGCTCATGGCTGCTCCTCGGTCTCGCCGTGGCCGCCCGTGCCGTGATCGGGCGCGTCGTGGCCGTCGGCCTGTTCCATCCAGGAGGTCACGACGCTCTCCGGGACGACGACGCCGGCCAGCCCGTAGGCCGCGCCGAACGTTGCCAGCAATCCGGCCCCGTAGATCGCGAGCTTGGTGCCTGCCTTCATGGGTCTCCTCGTGTCGTGGTACCCCCATAGGGTATCTCCGTGAACCGTATACCCCATAGGGGTATGTGCGCAAGCGCGGGAAGATCTGCTCGCCAGAAGCGCCGTACGCGTGGAGGGTGTAGACCGGCTCAGCGAATCGTCGAGAGTATTGGAGCGAATCGTTGGTATTGGTTCAGCGAAACGTCGGTTTTGGCTCCGCGAAACGTAGGTTCTTCGGCGACTGAGGCTAGAATGCTGGGATGGATCTCCTCCCTCGTCACTTGCGTCGGCTCGCCGATGAGTTGCTGGACGTGACGCCCGTGCTTGTGATCGAAGGGGCACGACAGGCTGGAAAGTCGACCTTGGCGCACCAGTTCGTCCCGGGAGGGTTATCGACCGTGGTGACGCTCGACGACCCACAGGTCAGGGCGTTCGCGAGCCTCGATCCTGTGGGTTTTCTCCAGAGCGCGGGAGCAGGGCGACTCGTTATCGATGAAGTACAGCGGATGCCCAGCTTGATGCTTCCACTCAAGCTGGCCGTGGACCTCGACCGACGTCCGGGGCGGTTCGTCCTGACTGGTTCGGCGAATCTGCTGCGCGTGCCCGGGTCTGAGGATTCGCTGGCTGGACGGGCGCTGACCTTGCGGCTGCAACCTTTCTCGCAGGGGGAGATCGAGCAGCGCGTCGACGACTGGGTGACCAGGCTGTCGGCGGACCCCGCCGGGGCGATCGGCCGGCAGCCGGACCGCGGAGATATCGTCGGTCGCATGGTTCGTGGCGGTTATCCAGCGGTGCAGGGTCTTTCGCCTCGCGCCATGGGACTGTGGCTGAAGGGCTATGCGGACCGCCTGCTCGAACGGGACTCTGCGGACTTGGGGACACTGCAGGTGCCAGTGCTTCGCCGCCTTCTCATGCTGGTGGCGGCGGCACCAGGCGCGGAGTTGGTGCTGGAGCGGTTCGCGGAAACCCTGGGCGTGGCTCGATCGACGGTGCAGCGTTACCTCGACATCTTGGAGGCGCTGTTCATCACCACGACCTTGCCGCAGTGGTCCCGCAGCCTGACCTCTAGGCAGACGCGCAGGGCCAAGTGCTATGTGACCGACTCTGGCCTACTGGCCGCTCTCAACAACCACACGGCCGAAAGGCTCCTGTCGCCACTCGGTGTGGATCACCTGGGCGGAGTGGTTGAGACCTTCGTCGTCAATGAGTTGCGACGTCAACAGGGCTGGAGCGAGACGCCTTTCGAGCTGTCCCATTTCCGGGATCGCAACGGAGCCGAGGTGGACGTCATCATCGAGACCGACCGTGGGGTAATCGCGGTTGAGGTAAAGGCGGCAGGGTCGGCGCAAACCCGAGATTTCAAGCACCTCGCGCTGCTCCGGGACCGGCTCGGAGACGAGTGCATCGCGGGCGTGGTGATGCACCTTGGCCCAGCGGGACGGGTTGGAGATCGCCTTTGGGCGATGCCCGTCACGTCCCTGTGGGCATAGCCTCCGCGTCAGCGGTCAAATGGGCGAGGTCCTGCTTCCTCGCCGGAAGCGCCGTGAGAGGGAAGGTGGCGGATGCTACGCGCGGAGGATGGAGGTCATCTTCTTGCCGCGGGCCAACTCGTCGACGAGCTTGTCCATGTAGCGGATCTTCTGCATCAGCGGGTCCTCGATGTCCTCGACCCGGTAGCCGCAGATGATGCCCGTGATGAGCGATGTGTTCGGGTTCATCCCCGGCGCCTCGGCGAAGAAGGCCTCGAGTGTCACCTCGTCGTCGATCGCCTTCTGGAGGCCCGCCTTGTCGTAGCCCGTCAGCCAGGTGAGGACCTGATCGAGCTCCTCCTCGGTGTGGCCCTTGCGTTCGACCTTCTCGATGTAGAGCGGGTAGATGCTCGCGAACGGGGCCTTCCTCGGCACCGCCATCGGCGTCCTTCCCGGCCTCGGCTCGGCCATG
>DAONOU010000010.1:0-21897 GCA_035409265.1 Arachnia sp.
ACGAGCCTCGACGGCCTGGCGAATGGTGTCGATCCGATCGTCCAGTACGCGCTTGGCGCGGTCGATCGCTTCCTCTGGTGTTGGTGTCGTAGCCATGACTCCATCGTACGGAGTCGTGTTGTCTACGTCGACGTCTCGCGTCGACTGAAAAGCATCGTCGCGGCGGAGCCGCGACCGCTCCCGTCTGCCGACGTGAGCAACCCCGAATCGAGTCCCAGACGGAGCAAGCTAAAGACTTAGCACGGCTAAGTGGCTTGAATCCTCGACTTGGCGCCGCGGATCGGGCACACTAAGAGTGTGGTCCCCGCACGAGGCGGGGTCGCTGCGCTGGGCTGGAAGGCAGGTGATCTGATGAGCGAGGAGGCTCCCAAGGGTCGCCTGTTCGCGCGACGTCGCCGGGCGAACGTCGACGGTGGGCGGCAGCACCGTCACGAGGTGAAGGTGTCGCCCGAGGAAGAAGGCATGTTGCTACGTCTCGCGGAGGCGCAGCACGTGACGATCCCGCGGCTGCTCGTCGAGTCCGCGCTGGCGTCCGCGACGTCGGAGACTCCCACCGAGCGGCGCAACGCGATGGCCGAGCTGTTCGCGCTGCACCGGCTGCTCGCGGCCGTCTCGAACAACGTCAACCAGATGGCTCGTGCGACCAACGCGACCGGCGAGGTGCAGGCGGAGATGAGCGCGACGCTCGACGCCGTGCGCCGTACCGCGGTGCGCATCGACGACGCGATCGACGGGCTGAGCCTGCCATGATGCCGAACGTTGTCCGCGGCGACAGGATGGCCGGACTGCTGACGTACCTGACCGGTCCGGGACGCGCGAACGAGCACACCGAACCTCACCTTGTCGCCGGTGACGAGGCGATGATGGCGTGGCACGACGACGACGAGCTAGGCCGCGATTCGGCACTGGCGATCGCGCGTCACCTCGACCGCCCGCGTACCGCGTACGACGTGGACGTCAAGGGCGGCCACGTGTGGCACTGCTCGCTGTCTCTGCGAGCCGACGAGGGCGCCCTGACCGACGAGCAGTGGGGAGCGATCGCCCGCGACTTCATCACCGCGATGGAGTTCGATGACAACGAGGGCACGAAGGCTCCGTGCCGGTGGGTTGCCGTGCGACATGGTGTGTCGAAGAACGGGAACGACCACATCCACATCGCGGTGAATCTGGTGCGCGAGGACGGCACCAAGGCGTCGACGCACCACGACTTTCGACGCGCTCAGACAGCCGCTCGTGCACTCGAAGCTCGGTATGGGTTGGAGGAGTTGGAGTCGGTGCGCGCGGAGCGCTCGACGCGCGGGTACAACCCGGCCGAGCGCGAGGCGCAGGCACGTGCCCGTGCCCGCGCGAAGTACGAGCGCACGCGCACCAAGCAGGGCACCGAGATGCCGGCGTGGGAGCACCTGGAAGGAGCGGACCGGCAGGCGCGGATCGCGTCGGAGCTGCGCACCGACCAGCCGCGCTACCTGCTCGCATTGAAGGTTCGCGGCTGCGCGACAGCGGCACAGGACGAGGCCGAGTTCGTGCGCCGGCTGCGGCGCGAAGGACTCATCGTTCGACCGCGGTTCGCGGACGGTCGCACCGACGTCATCACCGGCTTCTCGGTGGCCGAGCGGCCCGAGGCCGGGGAACGCCCGATCTGGTACGGCGGTGGTCAGCTCGGCCGCGACCTGGCGCTGCCTCGACTGCGCGACGGATGGCCGGACACGCCCAGCGGAGCGAGCGAGGCGGCCGCGGAGTGGAACGCGGCGAAGCGAGGCCGGCGCGTCGTCGCACCGGGACGTGAGACGGCCGAGCCTGACCCCGAGCTGTGGGACCGGCGCAACGAGGAGCTGCGCGCCCTCGTCGATCGCCTGCGGGGCGTCGACGTCGACGACCGCGACACCTGGGCGACGGTGGCGAGGCAGACCGCGGGCGCTCTGGCCGCGTGGTCGAACGCGACCGAGGAGACGCCCGGCGACCTCGCCGCGGCGGCCGACGCGCTGTCGCGCTCGGCGCAGACGCACGAGCGGACCGTACGCCCGCACAAGGCGGGCACGGTCGCCATCTCCGGGGCGGCGATGCTGCTCGCCAGCGCAGCGCGCGGCGGTCAGGGGACCGTGGCGCAAGCGGTCATGGTGCGGCAGCTCCTCCGGCTGACACAGGCCGTCTACGACGCCTCAGTGGCCGCCGGCCAGGCACGGCAGGCGAGGCTCCTCGCCGAGGACACCCGTGCGCGGCTCGTGCGGCTACGTGAGGCCCTGCCGGCACCTGCCGCGGTGGGCGCGGCCACGCCGGCGGGCACGCCGTCGACGAGCCCGAAGCTCGACCCGGAGGCACAGGCCGTGCTCGACCGGCTACGCGCTGGGCAGGCGCACGACGCGACGCGCGCAGCGTCGCCGCTGCCCTCGAAGATCGAGCCAGCCAAGCGTGCAGAGACGATACGACCGGGCGCAGATCGCGGACCGGAACGATAGGAAGGAGGGCCGGTCATGGCCGAGGAAACCGACGGCATCGAGGAAGCGTTCGAAGGCCAACTACGGGTGCTGGTCACCGCTGCCGGACAGGTGGGGGAACGACTCGCGCGCGCCCGCGAGGAGGCGCTTCGCAACGCACAGGCGCGCAGCGAGCAGGAGCACCGCGAGCTGCAATCGCGCATCGAGGCCGAGCGGCGCGCCGCCCGCGTCGAGATGGCGAACGTGCACCGCTCGGACTGGTGGGACCGTGCGACACCCGAGCAGATCGGGCGCACCTACCAGGTGGCCCGTGCGTGGTCCCAGGAGGACCCCGAGGCGGTTCGTGCCGAACAGCGGGTGCGTGACGAGGTGCGCGCACGGTACGGCATCGAGGTCAACGACGCCGGGGCCGACCCGGAGGCGGTACGCCAGCGCATCCGGCTCGAACTGGATCGCGCCGAGCGCGACCGCGCGGGCGGGGATGCAGAACGGGGACGCTCCGCGGCCGAGCAGGCCGAGGCACAGCGGCTCCTCGCGCAGGCCAACCAGGAGGACCAGCGTGCCGAGGAGGCCAGGGCAGCGGCCGAGCACGAGCCGGACCCCGAGGAGCGGGCACGCGCGGCCGCCGAGGCCGAGCAGCGCGGAGCGACGGCGGACCGGGCACGGGAGGACGGGCGCACCCTGTACGACAGCGCCGAGCGGCGCGAGGGCACCGCACGCGACCTCGAAGCCAAGGGCATCAACCGGGAGGCGGTGGCCACCAGGATGCGCGCCGACGTCAGCCAGGCCAAGCCGGCGACCGAGGCCGTCAAGGCCGGTGCCGCGGCTCGCACACCCAAGGCTCGGAAAACTCGAGGACGGGCCGCGCAGGTGCAGCGCACCGGGCTCGATCGGTGACCGCCGGGCGTCACGCACAGCAGAGAGGGACCGCCACCCCACGGGGTGCGGTCCCTCTCGTGAGTGGAGGTCAGTGCGCGTCGTCGACGGGCGGCTCGTCCGTCTCCTCGCGTACGTCGGGGAACATGCCCTCCGGCGGTGCCACGTAGGGCAGCGGCTCGCCCCGCTTGGACGTGTTCTCCTCGCCCTCCGTCGCGGTGGCGAACGGGCCGTCAGGGTCCATCAGCACCGCCATGTGGTGGTCTGCGTGATCGCGCCACCACACGCTCATCCCGGTGGCCGCGTCCTGGCGCAGGTGCTCCCACGATCGCCACAGAGCTTCGAGACGAATCACTGCCTCGTCGTGCTCCCACCACCGGCCGGCCCAGCACCGATGCCGGCCGTCGATGCGCCGGCGGTAGACGTTGCGCAGGTACTCGCGTACGAACTCGTCGACGCTGCCGTAGTACAGCTCCGGGGCCGGCTCGGCGTCCTCTGGCCCCTCGACGTGCGCGGCGATCGCCGCGGCCGCCGCCTCGTCGGCGCGCCGGCGGATCGCTTCGCGCACCTCCGGGGTCATGAGCTTCTTGACGGCCTCGTGCGCCGCGGTCGAGACCTCTTTGCCGACCGCGGACTGCACCGCGGCGTCGACGAGGTGCCCGGCCAGCGATCGCACGTCGACACCGAACGTCGGCCCGTCGGGCTCGTCGACGTCGATCGGCTGCGCCTCGACGCCTTCCAGCTCGTCGTCTCCCCAATCGCTCACGAGGGTGCTCCTTCCGTCGACAGGGCCGCCTCGACGGCCGCCAGCTCGCTTTGAGCCTCGCGGATCGTGCGCTCGGCCTTCGGGTCGTGCGCAGCGATCGAGGCCGTCACTGCGTCAGCGTGCGGGCCGGTCATCCACGGCACCGTACGGATGAGCGTCGGCCGAGAGCCGGAGGACAGGACGACGGCGCGGCCCTTCGGCATCGCCGCCAGGTCCGCGACGTCGAGGATGCGCTCACGGTGGAGCTGCTGGGAGACGGTGCGGTGGCCACGGCCGTAGGAGGTCGAGGAGGACAGCCGGTCGTAGTCACCGATGACCTTCGACAGGTGCTCCAAGAAGGCGTCCTCGTCGACGCCACCGCCGTAGACCTTGACGTTCGACGCCGACCAGAGCTTGCGCATCCCGGACTCGCCCCACACCTCGACGCCCTGGGACCAGGACTGCAAGATCGTCATCAGGACGATGCCCCGGCTGCCGTAGTGGGAGTACAGGTCGGGAAGTGCGCGCCACCGGCACACGTTGGCCGCCTCGTCGAGGACCCCGAGCAGCGGGGTCCTCAGCCGGCCGCCGGCGGAGCGTGAGGCCAGCTCCTCCGCTGCCTCGACGACGGCGACGGTGAGCGCCGTCACGAGCGGGCCGGCGGTGCCGCGGCCCTCCTTGGACAGCGAGTAGAGCGTGCCGCCGTCGGCACGCACGAAGTCCTCCGGGCTGAACTGCTTGCGCGGGTCCGCGGCGCCCTGGGGCGTCACCCAGCGCGCCACCTGACGATTCGTCAGGCAGGACGCCATCTGCATGGCCGTGCCGAAGATGCCCCCGCGCTGCTTCTCCGGGGCGGAGACGACGCCGGCGACCTGATCGGCCGTGAGCGCGAAGTCGTGCTCACGCAGAATGTCGACGGCGGTCTCGTCGGTCGGGCGCGTCAGCCACGTGTAGACGTCGGTGATCGGCCGATGATCGAGCGCGGCGGCGAGCAGGAGGCCGGCCAAGAGGTCTTGGCCGGCCGGGTCGAAGTAGGCATCGGTCTTGGCGCCAGGATCGCGGCTGCCCGACGCGAAGTGCTCGGCCAGGCGCGCGGCCTTCACCTCGTCGGTGACGTAGGAGAGCGGGTTCCACCACCAGGTAGGTTCTTCGAGCGCGATCGCCTGCGGGTCGAACGCCCACACCGGGCCGGCGGCGGCCCGCACGTCCCTGGTCGCGTCGACGACGTCGCGCTTGTTCGAGGTCACCAGCACGGAGCCCGGCGCGTCCAGGATCGCCGGCACCGCCCGCGAGGTGGTCTTGCCGGTGCGCGGACCCCAGATATCGATGTGCATGTCCTCCCACGAGCCGTAGAGCTGCTGGCCGGCGGCGACCGTCCGTCCGATCGGCACGCCCGGCGCGCCACTGACCCCGAGCCGTTCCGCCTTCGCCGTCACGCTCTTGCGGCTCAGGTCCTCGACGTCGCGGCCGCGACCCATGTAGGAGGCGGCGCGGTCGACGCGGGAGCGGCGCCGGCGCATGCGCCGCAGCGCCAGGCCGATCAGCACACCGAGCGCCAGGAGCAGCGCTCCCATGACGCCGAGGACCCACCAGCCGGCAGCACCAGGCCACGTCAGGTCGCCACCGAGGAGCCCGAACAGGACCGAGAACGGGTCGGCGGGCACCTCAGTGCCCGTGCCGGCGAAGCGGTGCCCGAGGTGCATCGCGGCGTAGACCGAGCCGACGACGACCACCACGAGCACGACGGCGATCCAGACCAGGACCGCCTCAGCAGAGAGGCCGCCGGGGTCCCGGCGGCGGTTGTTCGGGGTGCTCATGTGCTCGCTCCTTCGACGGCCCGCAGCGCGCGACGGCCCACGCGAGACTGCTCGTGCCACAGCTTGTTGGTGTCGTTGATCGACAGCTCCGTGGCGGTGAGCTGCACGTTGACGGGGATGCCGGGGCGGCCGCCGACCTTGACGAGGAACTTGCCCCGTCCCGGCGGTTCGGCCTCGCGGCCGGTCGAGGGGTCCCAGGCCGGCGGGTCCTGCCAGCCGATCAGCAGCTCTTGCTCGGCCTGGGAGAAGGGCACCGCGGCGCTCAACTGAGGCATCTCGGCCGAGGGCAGTCCGCCGCAGATCACCATGCCGGACCGCTCGACGAAGCCGCGGGCCTTCATGCGGTCCTCCTCGCTGGACAGCGCGAGCAGGTCGCTCATCGTGTGCGAGATCATCGCCATGCCGACACCGCGCTGCCGGTTCAGTCGCGTCAGCGCGTCGACGCGATCGACCATGCCGCGCCCGGCGCGCAGCGCGCGCCACAGCTCGTCGAGGATCACGAAGTAGTGCCGGCGCGGTTCCAGACCCGCGTCCGCGAGAGCGTTCGCGACGTTCACCGTGCCGAAGCCGGCTGACCAGCACGCGAGCAGAGTCGCTGCCTGTAGGTCCATCTCGGAGTCGTCGATCGCGCTCACGTCGTAGACCACCGGGGCGTCCCGGCGCATCGGGTTGGTGGTCTGGCGTGCGAACGTCTCTCCGAGTCGCCCACCGCCCACCAGGCCGATGAGGGAGGCTTCCAGGTCCTCCGTGATCGCCTTGTAGCGAGCATCGTCGCCGCGGTCGAGAGCGACGGCGCGCACCTCCGGGGGACCGTCCTGGATCACGCGCAGCAGATCGCCCAGCACGGGCACGCCGTGGTGGTGCTCGTCGAGATGCTTCAACGCCCGGTCGATGATCGTCTCCTCACGATCGGTCGGCGGGGTCGATCGCAGGATCGTCAGGAGCGCCGACACCATCGTGTGCCGGCGCCCGTGAGCGTCCGCGAGGACCTGCGAGGCCTCCTTCTCGAAGCCCGCCTCGCGCAGCCGCGCGGCGGCCTCCGTCGCCTCGCCGGGGTCGAGAATGTTCAGGTAGCCCCGGCCGCGGCCGAGCGTGATGACCTGGCCGCCCAGCGCCTCGATGAGGTCGACGTAATCGGGCTTCAGATCGCCCAGCACCAGCGGCATCACGCCGTAGCCGGCGAGCCCTGTCGCCATGCGCCGCACGATCGTCGACTTGCCCAGGCCCGGCTTGCCGAGCACGAACGCCGACGGGTTGGAGATGAGCTTCGCGCGCTGGAACCACGAGATGGGATCGCAGCACAGCGTCGCGCCGGTGTGAATGTGCCGACCGAGGGGCACCCCGACCATCGGGGTGCCCGTACCGATCGAGAACGGCCACATGCCGCACACCTGCACCGTCGTGCCGCGCCACTCGTCGGCCTGCTGGACGTAGGTCGAGGTGCCCCGGCCGCGGCCCAGCCACCCACGCATCGGCGGCCGCTGCGGACGCAGCTCGCGCGGCTGTTCGACCTTCGCGCTCCCACGCTTCTGACGCGATCGCTTCCCGCTCACAGCTTCTCCCTCAGCTCGGCCGGGACCTTGATGTGCTTGGGCAGCACCAGGCCCAGCGGCAAGGCCGCGGCGAACGCGCTGTCCTGGCTCCCGTAGACGGGACGCAGGCGCAGGCGAGCGGTCGCCGCGAGGTTGTCGATCGCCGCCCGAGCGTCGGCCTGCTTGGACAGGTCCATCACCGTGGCGGTCACGAGCATCCCGAACTGCACCAGGCCCGCGCCGGAGGCCTCCTCCTGCGCGGTGGCCGACGCGGCGCGCACGGCCAGGCTGTCGCGCGCGGCCGGCTTGCTCGTCGAGGTGACCCGGAACTCGGCGGCGCGCAGATCCGCCTCGACGATCGCGGCCGCCTTCGCGGCGTCGATCGGCCGGTACAGCAGCGTGATGCGCTTGCGCGCGATATCGCGGTGCGGTGCCAGGAGCCGCGCCAGGACGCCGCTCTGCACGTTGCCACGGGGTGCCTGCGTCATGGCCCAGGTGCACGAGGTCCCGGAGTCGTGACGGTAGCGGTCCCAGGACGCCTGAGCCGCGGAGGGGCCGACGTCGGTCCAGAACACCTCCGGTGTCTCACCCGCGGCGTGCGCCTCGTCGATGAGCACCGCGGCGGCCGGGTCGTAGGCGACCCGCACCACCTCGCACAGCTCCTGAGCGGACAGGGGATGCGCGGCGCCCGCGCCGGTGGCTTGCAGACCGGCGGTCAGCCCAGGCAGCCGGGCCGCGAGCTCGCGGCCCATCTCGTCGGGCTTGCGCTTCTTGCTGCCGGACCGCTGCGCGGCGGAGAACGTGATCGCCACGAACGCCTTCACGGTCGACGAGCCGGCCGGGTACGAGCCCACCACGTCGGCCAGCATGGCCTTCGAGAACGGCGGTGCGTCCTCGTCGACGTTGTGCTCGACCTCGCGGCGCAGCCGCGTGCCCGAGTCCGGCGCGGTCTCGATCGTGACCGACGCCGCCTCGACGCCGGGCTCGTCGCCCAGGTTCGCGAGCCAGTGGCCCCAATCGGCCACCCACACGTCGATCTGCTCCTGGTCGACCAGCGCCGCGCCGTCGGGCTCGGTGCCGATCACCACGCTGTAGGAGCCCGTGGCGGGCGTGTAGAGCAGCGCGAACGGACGCCCGTAGGAGTCCTGCCACTCACTGAGCCGGGTCGGCGCTGCGAGACCGGGGAGCTGATACGTCCCCCACAGGGCGCGGCCCAGCGGCCCCGAGCGGTAGACGTTCGACCCGCGCGAGCGTGAGGACCACCACGCGATCCGCGCGCCGCCACGGCTGATGACGTTCTTGCCGTGCGAGTCCTTGGTCAGGACCGCCAGCATCACCGCGCCGAGGACGGCCGCGAGGATGACCGCTTCAAGCAGGCCGGCGATCATCACCGTCATGACGACGGCGATGAGCCCTGCCAGGAGCAGCGCGGTCCCGATCGATCCGAGGCCGAGGATGCCCGGTGACGTGGGTCGTCGCCAGTTTCCGTAGGTCCGAGGACCCCTGTTCGTGTCAACGGCTGCCATCAGGACCGCCCCCTTCACCTGTCGATTGCTCACCGAGACTCTGGGCCGCTCCCGCGGCCGCCTGCCCGGCCTTCTTGCCTGCTTCGAGTGCCGCCCCGGCGGCGATGCCGACCGGGCCTGCGGCCGCTCCTGCTGCCGCCGCGCCACCGCCGGCGGCCGCGCCGCCCGCTGCGGCGCCACCACCCGCTCCGGCGCCTGCTGCCGCCGTTCCACCGCCACCAGCCGAGGCGGCGGCCGCGCCCGTGTTCGGCGTGGCGCCACCGCTGGCGTTACCAGCTCCGGTGCCCCCGCCGGCGTCCCCGGCCTGCTGGGCACCCGAGGACTGCGCCTGCTGCGGTGCGTTACCGCCGCCGGTCTCACCGCCGCCTGAGGGACCGGGCGAGCCCTGAGAGCCGCCCTCGCCGTCCGAGCCGGACGGTGCTGACGGTGCCGCGGAGTTGGAGGACCCCGAGCCGCTGCCGGAGGCGAGGCGTCCGATCGCGGCCGCGCCGCTCGGCAGAGCGGCCAGCGCACCGACAGCGAGGGCGCCGCCGGCGCCTCCCGCCATCGCACCGACCATCGGCGTGACGAACCGCATCAGCGCCGGCATCGCGAACAGTGCGATGACCATCAGCATGAGGCCCGTGAGGACGGCGAGGAGGCCGGTCCCGTCGTCGGAGAACACGTCGGTGCCGACGAGCTGGAACGCGGCCGCGTACACGATGGCTGCGGCGGGCTTGTAGAGGATGAAGGCCACTAGCCAGGCGATGCACTTCTTGAACCAGCTCTTGCCCATCTCGGTGTTGGTGAACGAGGCCGACAGCGGCAGGATGCCGGCGAGGATCACCAGCATTCCCCCGCGCGCGACCATGAGCACGATCTGGAACGCGGCCGCGAGGATCGCGATCAGGCCCAGGATGATGATCAGCAGCGCGCCGAGGCCGCCGGCGGCCGGGTTGGTCGTCAGGGCAAGCAGCGTCAGCATGTTCTCGCCGAAGCACGCCGAGTCGGTCGTGACGTCACAGCTCAGCGAGCCGTTGATGATCCACACCGAGAACGAGTCCGCGGCCGCGACGAGCAGACCGACGATCGTCACGCCGGCACCGGCGACGACCACGAGCGTGAGGAGGCTCTTGACGGTCTCGCGGCCCGGCTCAGCTCGCTGCTCCCACGCCATCCGTGCGCCGCCGATGATGACGGACACCACGGCGGCGGCACCCATGTACCACCAGAGGCCGGACTGCAAGAACAGCACGGCGCCGCCTGCATTGCGTGGCCCGGACGGCATCAGGCCAGCCACGATCGCCCCGGCCGCCGAGATGAGCACCACGGCGGAGAGCACGAGGCCCACGCGGCCGACAGCAGCGATGCCCTCGCCCGCCCTCATGCGCGTAGCGATGAGCGCGCCGAGGATGAACAGCGCCAGCACCGCGATGCCCAGGCTGATCCACATCACGTAGCCCATCACCGACGTCACGTTGGCCGAGTCCGGCGCGGACGAGCCGGCGTCGATCGCGGAGCCGCCACCGGAGCCCGTGAGGTTCGGCGTGCCGATGTGCACCCACACCGTTCCCAGCGACGCGATCGCCTTTCCGAACGCCTCCATGACGGCGTTCGCCATGTTCTCGATGGCGTTGCCGACGACCGCCTCAACCCCTTCGTTGACGTGACAGAAGGGGTTGAAGAACGACCAGCCGGTGCACCCTTCGTCGTTCATGACCTCACGCTCCCCAGGAGATGTAGCCGGCCAGGTCGGGGATGTTGGCGACGTTGATAGGGGCGTTGGGATCGGTGACGCTGAGCTTCCAGTCACCGCCCTCCCACACGAGGAGGTAGACCATCGAGAGGTTGACGGTCTGACCGCCTGTCGCGCCTCGCACTGCGACGTCGACACGAGCCGTCTGCCCGTCGTAGGCGAGCAGGCGGAAACCTGCCACCTCGACGCGCACGCCCTGGCCGCTGCCACCGGTGCCGGCACCCTGAGAGAGCACCGCGTCGCGGTGCGGCCCGTCAGCCACGAAGTAGTCGAGCCACGCTCCTACCAGCTCGGAGTCGCTGCCTTGGACGACGGCGTTCGCGGCTGCGAACACAGCGCCTTCGGGAGAGTGCTGGAAGCAGTACCGCACGCCGTCGGCGTTCGTCTCTCCCGGCCCGAACTCTGGCGAAGTCGGGTAAGCCGTCGTGTCCTGGAACGCCCACTCAGCGGCCGGAGCTGCGCTGAGGGTGCCTTCCAGCACTTCGCCGGGGAGTCCGCACACACTCGCGCCGCCCGCGGCCTCCGGTGGCTCGGAGGTCGGGGCGGCGGTGGTGGGCTCCGCCGACGTCGAGGTAGGCGGCGCGGGGTCGGGATCGTCGCGAGTCATGTTGACGATGACGATCACGAGCCCGAGCACCACGATCAGCGCGATGACCACCGTGGCGGCCACAAAGCCGGGTCGGGTGAACGGACTTTGCTGCTCGTTGTCCTCAGCCATGTTCGCCCTCCCGATTAGGTGGTGAGGAAGCCGACGAGCGCGGCAGCAGCGGAGATGATGATGACGCCACCGAGCGCCATGCCGATCTTGCCGACGTGCTCGCCGCCCTCACCGCGGCGCGACTGGATCGCCATGAGCGCACCCGCGGCGAACAGACCGAGGATGCAGACCGCCAGGGCGACCCACTTCGCCCAGCCCATGATCGAGTTGAAGCCCTCCGTGCCCGGCGGCTGGATCGGGTCGGGGTCGGGCACCTGCGCGATGACCTGCTGCGGCACGGTGGCGAGGAAGTCGCCCACCGACCCGGCGATGGTGAGAAGCGTGCTCATGGAGTTTCCTTTCAGTTGGCGGTGCCGGCGGCACCTGGTTCGAGGATTGCGTGCAGCTCGTCGACGAGACGACGAACGGCACGCGGCGAGTCGGGGAGAGTGGGGGTCTCCCCCAGCCGCCACGAGTCGATCCACGGCACCGTCCAGGTCCGTGGAAGTCCGCCGCTGACGAGCTGCGCGAACTCGCGCAGCGGCCGGGGCAGACGGCCGGGAGCATCGGAGACGATGACCAGGCCCAGGACCTCGACGTGCGGCACGATGCCCGAGGCCCACTGCGTGGCGGCGGTCTGCGCTGCACGCAGGCCACGCATGTTCGACCTCGCGGTGAGGACGACCCGTGCGGGCGCCGAGCCCGGCGGCCGCGGCCATCCGTGGTCTGCGGCGCGCCACTCGGGCACGAGGGCAGCCAGGCTCGACTCCCCCGCTCCGCCGTGCACGCCCAGCCACCACAGATCGGCAGGTTGGGCCTGGTCGTACGAGGCGAGCTGGTCGGCGCGATCCGGGCTCGGAACGCCGCGCTGCGGCGCCACCGGGCCGGTCGGCGGCCGCACCGCGCTCTCTGTCACGACCGGAACGGCGTGCTCCGGCTCCGTCGGCCGCGAGAGCCACGGGTTGCTGCCATCTGACACGACGCGATTCCTTCCCGATAATGGTTCTACGAGTGTCCCTCTATCACATCATGGCACCGGTAGCGGAAGGAAGCAACATCATGCGGTATCTATCGGATCGTAGGCGATCCTGTCGGATCGTAGCGGGATCGTCTATCATGGGGGCATGCGACGAGCAGCGTGGATGCGCGCGGTGAACGAGGCACGAGGCACCGAAGCCCTCGATGCGCTGTTCGCTGGGCGCCCGGAGACGTTGAGCGTCGAGGAGGTAGCCGAGGTCCTGAACATCAGTCGGCAGAACACGTACGCCTGGCTCCGTGACGGGGTGATCCCGGGCTACAAGCTCGGCTCGACGTGGAGGGTCATCCGCGACGAGCTGAAAGAGACGATGCGCCAGGGCGCGAACGTGCCCTCGCGCCGAGGGCACGAGGGGAAGGACTGAGATGCGACGTGTGGCGATCGGGGGCGTCGCTCTCGCAGCGGCCCTCGTCCTGGTCGGTTGCACCGGTCAGGACGAGGGGCCTACCCCAACACCGACCGTGACCAGCTCGGCTAGTCCCACGATGCCCGACCTCGACCAGTTCACGCCGCCGCCGAGCGGGCTCGTCGACGAGGACACCGGCGAGACGGTCGAACCCCAGCCCGTGCCGGAGTGGGATGAGGCATCTCGTGTCGCCGTGGTCGACGCGGCCGAGGCCGCCATGACGGCCTTCGCCCGGCCCGACCTCGACTACGACACCTGGTGGGCCGGCGTTGAACCACTGCTCACCCCCGAGGCGGCCGAGGACTACGCCTACGTCGACCCCGCGAACATCCCGGTGCGGGAGGTGACCGGAGAGGGCTTCATCGTCAACGACGCCAGCGCGTACGTGGCCACCGTCGAGGTCCCGACCGACGCCGGGCGCTATCAGCTCGTGCTCAACCGCAAGAACGCCGACGCGCCGTGGCTCGTCAGCCGCATCACCCCCGTGGAGGAGGTCAACTAGTCATGCCCGAACGGAAGTCAGGCGTCCTCGTCGTCGCCGCGCTCGTCCCCGCCCTGGTCCTGGGCCTCGTGCTCAGCCTCATCCTGCTGGGTGGCGACGACAGCGACGATCTGTGCCTGCCCGGCTCGCAGCAGCCAGGCATCACGATCGACCCTGACTCCGTTCCTGACACGCCCATCGCCGGCTACAACCACGAGCAGCTCGTCAACGCCGCGTGGATCATGCAGGCAGCGAACGCTCTCGGCCTGTCCGCGCGTGACCAGACGATCGGCGTCATGACCGCGATGGGCGAGTCCAGCCTGCGCGTCATCGACTACGGCGATGCGGTAGGACCCGACTCCCGCGGGCTGTTCCAGCAGCGAGACAACGGCGCCTGGGGCTCGTACTCCGACCGGATGGACCCATTCATCTCGTCGACGAACTTCTTCCGCGTCCTGATGACGATTCAGGACCGCGACACGCTGGAACCCACGATCGCGGCTCACCGGGTGCAGCGGAACGCCGACCCCTACCACTACACGCGCTACTGGCCCGCGGCCGTTCAGGTCGTCGAAGGGCTCAGCGGCGTCCAGGGCATCGCGACCGGCGAGCAGCCGGTCACGTCCTCGCAGTACCCGCTCGGAGACGTCCGGCCGCAGACCGCGATCGTGGCGAACACCGTCGGACCGATGTTCGGCATCGTCACCGTCGGCGGCTACCGCGAGTCGGCCCGCGACCCCAACGGGCACCCGAGCGGCCTCGCGCTCGACTTCATGACCAACGACATTGCCGACGGCCGCGCCACCGGCGACCGCCTGGCGCAGTACCTCATCGACAACGCCGACCAGCTCGGCGTGGACTACATCATCTGGTGGCAGCAAATCTGGTCCGCGGACCGCGCCGACGAGGGCTGGCGCGCGATGGAGGACCGCGGCTCCGACACCGAGAACCACTTCGACCATGTTCATCTGAACATCAAGCCCGACGCCGGCGGCGTCGTCACCCCTGGCTGCGAGTCGACCACACCCGGCCAGGTCAGCGCCGAGGGCTGGGCACAGCCGGCGGCCGGACCGATCACCTCGCGGTTCGGGATGCGCACCGATCCCGTCACCGGCTCGTTCACCCGGCTGCACGCCGGCGTGGACTTCGGCGGAGGCGGCGACGGCGGCCCGATCTGGGCCGCGCAAGACGGCGTTGTCATCGACGTCTACACCGACAGCAACGGTGGCTGGACGATCGACGTCGACCACGGCGGCGGCGTCATGACCCGCTACAAGCACATGTGGGCCAGCGGCGTGCTCGTCAGCACCGGCGATCGCGTCGTCGCTGGCCAGCAGATCGGACGAGTCGGCTCGTCCGGCTGGTCGACCGGCCCGCACCTCCACTTCGAGGTGCACGTCAACGGCTCCCCCGTAGACCCCGAACAGTTCATGTCCGAGGTCGGAATCACGCTCGGATAGGCAGGAGAACACCATGAGCACCACCACAGAAGCGGCCACCTGGCCGCGCGTCGAGGCCACGCTGCACGAGGACGGCACCGCAGAGGTCTCGATCGGCGGCAGCGTGCAGACTATCAACGCGCAGAACGTCGACGAGGCGCGGCCCCAGGTCGTCGCGCTCATCGCCCAGCGAGCTGCGCAGCTCGGCCGACCGCTGCGCGCACTCACCCGCGACCCCGAGGGTGAGTGGCCGATCATCATCCACGGTGACGGCACCGTTGCCGAGGACGTCGGCGCCGCCGCCCGGCCGCGGCCGCCGGCCGAGCCCCAGGTGATCGCACGGACGGAGCCGAGCCCTCCCGCGGCACCCGCCCACGAGCTGACCGTTCCTCCCGTCGAGCCGCCCGCCCCGGAGCCCGTGGGCCACCCCGTGGCCACCGAGCCTGAGGCGACCGAGGCGGAGACCAGCGCTCACAGCCGCGGATGGGTCCGCTCGGCCGCCGAGCAGGCCGAGGAGCTGTCGCACCTCAGCACCCCGTACCCCACGCGCCGGGAGCGGCGTCAGTCGTTCCTCACCCAGGAGCAGGCCGAGGAGCCCGCTGCCCAGGGGTGGCGCGGGCTCCTGACCCGTGCCGGTCTGCGACTGAGCCCCAGCGAGGCCGAGCGTGCCGAGCGCGCGGATATCGCGGCGGTCTCCCAGCACTGGCCCGGCCCGCGCACGATCGCGATCGTCAACTCCAAGGGCGGCGCCGGCAAGACGCCGAGCACCGTCCTCCTCGCCGCCGTGTTCGCACGCTACGGCGGCGCTGGCGTGCTCACGTGGGACAACAATCAAACGCGCGGGACGTTGGGCTGGCGCACCGAGCAGGGACCACATGACGCGACCCTCCTCGAGTTGCTGCCCCAGGTCGAGCGGTTGCTGAGCCCGAGCGCCCAGGCCGCGGACCTTGCGCGGTTCGTCCACCACCAGACCCGCGACCGGTTCGACGTGCTGCGGAGCAAGCCGACGGCCCTGGCGCACGAGCAGCGCGTCGAGCCCGAGGACGTCGACGCGATCCACGCCGTCGCCAGCAAGTACTACCGGCTTGTGTTCATCGACAGCGGCAACGACGAGTCCGACCCGATGTGGCTGCGCATGATCGACCGGACCGACCAGCTCGTGGTGGCCACCACCACGCGCGACGACCACGCCGAGGCCGGCGCACTCCTGCTCGAAGCGCTCTCGGACCGCGACGAGCGCTCGGCCCGGCTGGCCGAGCAGGCCGTCGTCGTCGTCACGCAGGCGGACTCCAAGGCTCCGCCGGCGGACGTCGCCCGTGTGGCCGACGGCTACCGCGCGATCGCGCGTGAAGCCGTCACGGTGCCCTTCGACCCCGCGATGGTCGACGGCCTCCTGCGATACGGCTCGCTGCGTCCAGGGACACAGCGAGCCTGGCTGGCCGCCGCCGCGGCGGTCGCCCGCGGGCTATGAACGCCACGCAGGCCCTCCGCGGCGCCGAGCGCGTCGCGGACTGGCCGCGGATCAGCGCCACGGTGCGAGCCGACGGCACCGGCACCATCACCATCAACGGCACCGGGCGGACCTGCGCCGCCGCCGGCGTCAACGAGCTGCGCACCGGCATGATTGCCCGCTGCGTGGCGATCGCCAACCGACTGCACCGACCCGTGCGCGTCACGGTGACCGACGTCGCCCAGACCTGGACGCTCGCCGTCCGGCCCGAGGGCATCGTGCAGGCGGTCAGCGACGCCGGTCTCATCCCGCCGGCAGACGGCCTCAGCGTCCATGAGGGCCGCTGCCGGCGCTGCCGGCGGCTACAGGCCGTCACGTCCACCACATGCCCTCAGTGCGGCGTCGACGAGCCGCACCGCGTCGAGGCAGACCCGATCGCCGCCGAGGCGATCGTGCCCGACGCCTCCGCCGTCGACGAGCTGGACCTCACCCGCGCTCGGCCGCTGACCACGACACCCAAGCCGCGTGCCACGCTCCGACTCACGTTCAGCTCGCAGAGCCCGGTCGACGTCGCAGAGAACGTCGCGCTCGGCCGCAACCCCGAGGCCGTCGGCGGCCGCCGGCCGATCCAGGTCCGCAGCCCGCAGCGCATGCTCTCGCGCACCCACGTGCTCGTCGACGTCGACGAGCACGGGCGCATCCTCGTCACCGACCACGGCAGCGGCAACGGCACCGAGTCTCAGACGAACCCGCCGCGCCTGTTCGAGGCACACGTGCCCTACGTCCTCGCGCCCGGCACCACGCTCCGGCTCGGAGACGTCATCTGCCGCATCGACCTGGTGTGAACTCCCCCGCGTGTCGCTCGTTGTAGATGTAGATCACTCGGTACGGTAGAGGCATGTCCAGTCAGTACCGCCGCCCCAGGGGAACGCCGAAGGTTGCTCTCAACCTATTCGTCGCGCCCGAGGTCAAGGAGCTGATCGACGACTACGCCGCCCGCGCGAACGCGCCTATCTGGGCGATCGTGGAGGCCGCGATCCGGGCCGGCAAGCCCGGCGCCGACGGACTCCCCGAAGGCTGGGACCTCCCCAAGTCTGGGGACACCCTGCCCGGCCTCACCCGTGAGGGGAGGATCGAGCGACGTAGCGCATGAACGAGCGAACCCCCGCCCTTGGCGGGGCGGGGGTTCGGAAGCTGAGCGCCTGATCTGTCGAAGTTTGGCGACAGAGACCAGATCAAGCGATATGAGGACCGGCTGGCTAGGCCGGGACCTATCTACTCCTAGTCCTAGGAGGTTGCTGCCATCATACAGGCACACCCTGACGAAGCACATGCACACGCCGATCCCGGCGCGCCGTGGCGACTCACCGCGGCGCTGAGCCCGCGCCCCGTCGTGCGCGTCGCCGGCGTGGACGCCTACGGCCAGGTGCTCAACGAGTACACCGGCCACCGCCGCGTCGACGGCGACGAGCCCGCCCAACCGTGGGCCGTCTACCTCGCCGGCACCGATCGGCGGTTCAGGCTGCTGTGCTTCGACCTCGACGCCAAGAGCGCCGGCAGCGCGCCGGCCGCCGCTCGTGACGCCGACGTGCTGTGCGGGCTCCTGCACGACGTCGGTCTCGACGCCGTGGTGTGCGAGTCCGGCCCCACCGGCGGCCGCCACGTGTGGACGGCCCTCGCGGAGAGCGTCGACGCCGAGACCGTGGCCACGCTCGCGCGCCTGGCGCGCCACGTGTGCCCCTCGCTCGACCTCTCCCCGCTCAGCAACGCTGCCACGGGCTGTGTGCGGCCACCAGGCGCCCCACACCGTGCCGGCGGCCGCTCCACCGTGCTCTCAGGCGTCCTGGACGCTCTCACGAGCCCCACAGGCACCGCGGAGCAGGTGCGGCGGCTCGTCGAGGCCCTGGCGCAGCTCGTCGACGACGCCGAGCCCGCCCACGACCTCGACCCGCACAGGCCCGTCCCCCTCGACGACCACTCCCGGCTCTACCTGCCAGGACCGCGGCGCGAGCTGCCGGCCGTCTCGGCCGCCGCCCTCCGCGAGGACGCCGCCTCCGGCGACGCCTCAGCCGTGCTGTGGCGCGTCCTGATCGGCGCCGCCGCCGCACGGTGGCGTCACGCCGACGTCGCCGCGCTCGTCGAGGACTCCCCCGGCCTAGAGCACGTGCGCACCTACCGAGACCGCAGCCAGCGCCGGCCCCGCGGCCCCGTCGACGCAGCGCGCGTCCTGCGCCGCCAGTGGGACAAGGCCGTCAGGCACGTGGCCAGCTCGCCCCGCCAGATCGGGGACGATCCCACCTTCGACGCCCGCGCCGACGCGATCGCCGCGCACGTGCGCGACGTACAGGGCCGTGCCGACGCCAGCGCCGGCCGCTGGACCACCGGAGGCGGCCCAGCCGACCGGCGCGTGCTCGACGTCCTGTGCATCCTCGCGCTACAGGCCCTCAGCGGCGCTGTGGAGGCCGACACCCGCCGCCTGGCACTCCTGGCAGGGGTCGGCCGGGAAACGGCCCGCACGGCGCTCCTGCGCCTCTCAGCGGACGGATGGATCGCCCAGGCCCAGGAGGCCGCCGGCCCGCACGGAGCGCACTGGACGATCGGCCCCGACTCGGTTATCCACACTCCTGCCGATATAGATCGGTCACAAGCGGACCCGCGCCCCGCAGGGGCCGGGGCCGCCGAACGATCCGCCCTCCTCGCCACGCTCAGCGCGCGCTCGGGTGACGCCACGCACGACCTGTTCACGATGGCACCGGGGCTGGGACACCACGCTGGGAACACCTACGCCAGGACCACCACCGAACCCCAGGACCTCGACGAGCTGTCAGCTCGGACCGGAGACTCCCCCGAACGCACCGCCCGCATCCTCGACCGGCTCGTGTCGGCCGGCGTGCTCGTGCGATCGCGCCACGGCTGGCGTCGACACCGCACCGACCACCGCACCGCGGCCGCGCGCCGTCTCGACGTCGACGGCCGCCTCGACGACCGAGCACACAGGTACGCCGTCGAGCGTGAGCTGTGGGCCTGGTGGCAGGCCGAGGACGCATGGATGCGAGCACCGCGGCGACCCGGCGCCAAGCACCGCCCCGGTCGAGGGCAGCTCGCGCTCGTGCTCACCCCCGACGCCGGCACCCACGCCTATGGCCCGCACCCACGTCGAGCCGACGGACGTCTCGACTGGCGCGAGGCCCGCCGAATCGTCGAGGACGAGCGCGATGGTCGAGCCCAGCGACCCCGGCCCCCTGCCGACGACGACGTGTCGTCGGCCGAGCAGGTGCTCATGTCGGTTCTCGGAGCCGTGCGCATCGCCTGAGCCCGTCAGGACTCCCCCGCCCCCAATGGGCACAGCCCGGCGATCGCCGGGGCCGGCCTGCACACAGTGGGGACGGCCGAGCAGGGCACCCACGAGCGCTCACGCTCGTCACCGGCGAGAGCTGCGCCCTCGCGCTCCGCGAGCGGCCCTGCGGGCCGTGACCGACGGCCGCTGCGCGGCCGGCAGCATCGCGCCTACGGCGCTCGTTTTCTCGCCGTGAAGCCTTCGGCAGCATACGGTCGGCCGACCTACGCGCAAGAGCTTTCGCGGCATATCCTCCCTCGCTGCGCTCAGTCCGGTATTCCACGGTCTCTTGCACTCCGGCCGGCACTCCCTAGCGGCACATTCGTGCCTTCACGGCAAGAAAACGTGGAGGGGAAGCAACAGCCACCAGCACCCCCGAGGAGCCCGTCACCATGAGCACCACGACCGCACCGACCGCCCTCATCTGCACCAGCAGCACCGCCGGCGAGCCCGTGTGGTGGGTCGAGTGCTCGTGCGGATGGAACCACCCCGAGCACCGCACCCAGGAGGACACCGCCCGGATGCTCAGCCAGTGGCGCCAGCACCACCACGCCGACCACCCCGGCACGGCCATCGTCGAGCCGACCCCGGCCACGCTCACGCCCTACCAGGTCTGCCCCTACTGCGACGCGACCGACGAGACGTGCCCCGCGGCCAAGACCGAGCGCGCCTGCTGCGAGTGCACGCACCCCGGCATCGAGCACTGACCACAACCCTATTAGTACTATTACCGTTACAGGAGGTAGCGAAATGGCCCGCAAGATCAGGACCACCAAGAGCCCCGAGGAGCGACGCGCCGAGGCCGAGGGCCTGCACGCCACGATCGCGGAGCAGGTCGAGGAGCTGCGCAGCTCGGAAGCCTGGACCCGGTTCCTCACGTTCGCCCAGGCGTTCCACCGCTACAGCATCAACAACCTGTTGCTGATCCTCGCGCAGAAGCCCGAGGCGACCCACGTCGCCGGCTACCGCACATGGCAGAAGCTCGGCCGCCAGGTCCGCAAGGGAGAGCGCGGAATCCGCATCTTCGGCGGCCGCGACGTGCGCGAGACCGTCGAGGACGAGCAGACCGGCGAGGAGAAGGAGCAGCGCCGTGTGAGGTTCTTCCCCGTGTCCGTGTTCGACATGGCCCAGACCGACCCCATCGACCCCGAGGCCGACGACCCGAGCACGCTCGCCCACCGCCTGCGCGGAGACGACCCGCTCGGCATCCTCGCCGCCGTCACGGACTACCTCACCGGCCAGGGCTGGACCGTCGAGCGCGAGGCGATCCCCGGCGAGACCAACGGCTACACCACGACCGACGGCACTCGCCGCGTCGTCGTCGACGCGGACCTCTCCCCCGCCCAGGCCGCCAAGACGGCGCTGCACGAGGCGGCACACGTCATCCTGCACGCCGAGCAGGACGCGGCCGAGTACGTCCAGCACCGCGGCGTCACGGAGACCGAGGCCGAATCGGTGGCGTACGTCGTCGCGGGCATCCTGGGCCTGGACACCAGCGCCTACAGCATCGGCTACGTCGCCGGGTGGAGCAACGGCGAGCCCGAGACGATCAAGGCCACCGCGGCGAACGTGCTGCGAGCCGCGCACACCCTGGCCGACGCGATCACCGAGCCCGCCGAGGAGAGCGACGCGGCCTAGCCGAATAGTACTATTACCGTCACCTAAGTGACGGTAATAGTACTATTGGGGCTAATGGAGTTGGGAGGTGTCGACGATGGCAGGACCGAGCAGGTGGCGACGTCGCGCCGCCCTGGCGGACGGCGGCGAGGGGTGCCACCCCTCGCGCACCCCGAGGCCCCGCGGGCGACGGAGCGCCCGCGGGGGTACGACGGAGGCCGGCCGCCGGCCGGCGACTGCACGAGCCGTTCAGTGTTCGTTCCTGGCGCTCCATCATCGCCGGCCGGGCCGTCCGCACAAGCCCGCTTCGCGGGCCGGCTCCGCCGAGAACTTCGGCACGCGTCGCTGCGCTCCTTATTTCGCGCCGAACTTCTCTCCCCCGCCGCCCTCCGGGTTGCTGCTCCCGGCCCGGCCGGTGATTGCTCCGCTATCAGGAACGATCCCTAAGAATGAGCGATGAGAGGAGTCCCACGATGCTGACCGTGACCGTCTACAGCACCGGGCCGAGCTGCATGCGCTGCACGCTGACCAAGAAGGCCCTGGCCAAGGAGGGAGTGCCGTTCGTGGAGGTCGACGTGCGGGAGAACCCGGACGCGCGTGCCTACATCACCGAGGACCTGGGCTACAGCGAGGCCCCCGTGTGCATCGTCGAGGACGGCACCGGCGAGGACCACTGGTCCGGCTTCCGGCCCGACAACATCAAGCGCGTGGCAAAACGGGCGATATTGCCATCCGATGCAACGCGCGAAGCGCGATCGCCCGCGCGGT
>DAONOU010000011.1:0-21431 GCA_035409265.1 Arachnia sp.
CGCAGACCGTGGAAGCCGTGCCGCTTCATGACACCCGCGGTGCCCTTGCCCTTGGAGGTGCCCGTCACGTCGACGATCTCGCCGTCCGCGAAGACCTCGGCGGTCAGCTCCTGGCCGAGCTCGAACTCGGAGGCATCGGCGGTGCGCAGCTCCACGAGGTGCTTGCGCGGGGTGACGTCGGCCTTGGCGAAGTGCCCGGCCTCGGGCTTGGTGACCTTCTTGGCCTTCACGGCACCGAAGCCGAGCTGCACGGCGTTGTAGCCGTCCTGCTCGGGGGTGCGGACCTGCGTCACGACGCAGGGACCGGCCTGGATCACGGTAACCGGGACGACCTTGTTGTTCTCGTCCCACAGCTGGGTCATGCCGAGCTTGGTGCCCAGGATGCCCTTCACGATTCGTTCACTCATTTCAGCAGACCTCACGGAAGCTTGATCTCGATGTCGACACCGGCCGGCAGGTCGAGGCGCATCAGCGAATCGACGGTCTTCGGCGTCGGATCGAGGATGTCGATCAGACGCTTGTGCGTGCGCATCTCGAAGTGCTCGCGGCTGTCCTTGTACTTGTGGGGCGAACGGATCACGCAGAACACGTTCTTCTCCGTCGGCAGCGGCACAGGACCGGCCACCTTCGCACCCGTGCGCGTCACGGTGTCGACGATCTTGCGCGCCGAGCTGTCGATGACCTCATGGTCATACGCCCGCAGCCTGATGCGGATCTTTTGTCCAGCCACAGTCGTTCCTTCTTCTCGTCCCTTTGGAAATTTCACGTTCCTTCGGGGTAAAACCCCTTGTCGCTCCGGCCCCCGCACTCGGGAGTGTCGCGGTGTCGGCCGCAATCCGAACCTGCCTTCGAGGAGCTGTCCCCGGAGGCCTCATGCGTGGATTTGGCCAGACTCGCGCGGGATTCCGAGCGCCGAAGCGCCCAAACCCCTCGCGGAGCAACCCTCCTATCCTGTCACGACCGCCCGGCAACATCAAATCGGGGGTGGCATAAGCGCCGACGGCGCCCCGCGACACGCCCGACCGCGTGGGCGGGGGTGCGTCAGTACGTCGTCAGGGCGCGGGCGCGGAAGATGTCGCGCGTGGCCTCGGTCAGCTCCAGCGACGGGGGCTGGGTGTCCTCCAGCTGGTACTTCATGCCGATCTCGTGCCACTTGTCGCGGCCCATCTGGTGGAAGGGCAGCACCTCGACGCGGGTGACGTTGCACAGCGACGCGGCGTAGTCCGCCACCCGGGCGACGCCGTCCGGGTCGTCGGTGAGTCCGGGGACGAGCACGTAGCGCACCCACACCTCGATGTCGAAGGCGTCAAGGCGGCGGCCGAAGTCCAGCGTCGGCTGGAGCTCCCGGCCGGTGACGCGCTTGTAGGTCTCCTCGTCGCCGGCCTTCACGTCGAGCAGCACCAGGTCGACGTCGCCCAGCAGCTCGTCGGTCGCGTTGCGCCCCAGGTACCCGGAAGTGTCCAGCGCGGTGTGCACGCCGAACTCCTTCGCCCCGCGCAGGATGCGCGCGGCGAACGCGGGCTGCTGCAGCACCTCGCCGCCGGACAGCGTGATGCCGCCCCTCGTCGCCCGGAACACGCTGCGGTAGCGGTAGACCTTCGCGAGCAGGTCCGCGGCGCGCACCGGGACGCCGCGGCGCGCCATCATCGTGTCCGGGTTGTGGCAGTACAGGCAGCGCAGCGGGCAGCCCGCCAGGAACGTCGTCATCCGCGTCCCCGGCCCGTCGACGGCGGTGACCAGCTCCCACGAATGCAGGAGCCCGATCTCGCCCGTGCGCGTCCCGGCCAGCAGGGAACTCCGGTCGGTCTCGTCTACGACCGGGATCCCGCCGAGCCGACGCGCCGCGTACGCCGTCGCGTCCTCGGTCCTCACATACGGCGAGGGCGCGCCCGGCTCGAGGAGCGGCAAGGTCACGTCAGACGGACTCGTGGAACGTGCGGGAGAGGACGTCGAGCTGCTGCTCGCGCGTCAGCTTCACGAAGTTCACGGCATAACCGGAGACGCGGATGGTGAGCTGCGGATAGTTCTCCGGGTGCTCCATGGCGTCGATCAGCGTCTCGCGGTTCAGGACGTTGATGTTGGCGTGGTACAGCCCCTCCCCCATGCCGGCGTCCAGGATGCCGACGAGGTTGGCGATCCGCTCCTCCTCCGTCCGGCCGAGCGCAGGCGGGGTGATGGTGTTGGTCAGCGAGATGCCGTCGAGGGCGTCGTCGTAGTCCAGCTTGCCGACGCTCAGCATGGACGCGACCATGCCGTGGGTGTCGGCGCCGTTGGCAGGGTTCGCGCCGGGCGCGAACGGCGTTCCCGCGCGGTGGCCGCACGGGAACGAGCCGGTGTTGCGGCCGTACACGACGTTGGAGGTGATGGTCAGCACCGACTGGGTGGGGACGGCGTCGCGGTAGAGCTTCAACCCGCGGATCTTGTCCATGACCGTCTTGACCACGCGCTGCGCGATCTCGTCGGCGCGGTCGTCGTCGTTGCCGTAGCGGGGGAACTCGCCCTCGGTGATGTAGTCGACGACGAGGCCCGAGTCGTCGCGCACCGGGGTGACGGTGGCGTACTTGATGGCCGCGAGCGAGTCGGCGACGATCGAGAGGCCCGCGATGCCGCAGCCCATGGTGCGCACGATCTCGTCGTCGTGCAGCGCCATCTCGATGGCCTCGTAGGCGTACTTGTCGTGGCTGTAGTGGATGATGTTCAGGGCCTCGACGTAGGTGCCGACGACCCAGTCCAGCATGGCGTCGTACTTGGCCCACACGGCGTCGAAGTCGAGCGGCTCGTCGCCCGCGATGGGCTCGTAGCCCCTCACGATCTGCTTACCCGTCATCTCGTCGCGGCCGCCGTTGATGGCGTAGAGCAGCGCCTTCGCGCTGTTCAGGCGGGCGCCGAAGAACTGCATCTGCTTGCCGATGGCCATCGGGGACACGCAGCAGGCGATGCCCGTGTCGTCGCCCCAGTGCGCGCGGATGGCGCCGTCGGACTCGTACTGGATGGCGGAGGTCTCGATCGAGATGAGCGAGCAGAAGTCCTTGTAGCCGTCGGGCAGCGTCGGATCCCAGTAGATGGTGATGTTCGGCTCGGGAGCGGGGCCGAGGTTGCGCAGCGTCTGCAGCAGGCGGAACGACGTCTTGGTGACCAGCGTGCGGCCGTCGTTGGCGAAGCCGCCGTCGGACCAGGTGGCCCAGTAGGGGTCGCCGGAGAAGATCTGGTCGTAGTCGATCGTGCGGAGGAAGCGGACGATGCGCAGCTTGGTGACCAGCGCGTCCATCACCTCCTGGACCTCGGACTCGGTGATGAGGCCGGCGGCGAGGTCGCGCTCGGCGTAGACGTCGAAGAAGCCGGAGAGGCGGCCGATGCTCATGGCCGCGCCGTCCTGGCTCTTCACCGAGCCGAGGTAGGCGAGGTAGGTCCACTGGACGGCCTCGCGGTAGGTGCGGGCCGGGCGCGACAGGTCGAAGCCGTAGCTCTCGCCCAGCGCCTTCAGCTTCTGCAGCGCCTTGATCTGCTCGGAGTGCTCCTCGCGGTACCGGGCCCAGTTCTCGCTGAACGGCTGGTCCGCGACCGAGTCCTTGTCCTGCTTCTTGGCCTCGACCAGCCGGTCGACGCCGTACAGCGCGACGCGGCGGTAGTCGCCGATGATGCGGCCGCGGCCGTAGGCATCGGGCAGACCGGTGATGATGTGCGCGCTGCGGGCCGCACGGATGCGCGGGGTGTAGATGTCGAAGACGGCCTCGTTGTGGGTCTTGCGGTACTTGGTGAAGATCTCCTTGACCCGCTCGTCGGGCTCCAGCCCGGCCTCGCGGATGGCGGTCTCGACCATGCGCCAGCCACCCGACGGCATCATCGGGCGCTTCAGCGGGACGTCGGTCTGGAGGCCGACGACCACGTCGTCGTCCGCGCAGATGTAGCCGGGCGGGAAGGCGTCGACGTCGCCGGGGATGTGGGTCTCGACGTCGTAGACGCGGCGCTCGCGCTCGACGCTCAGGAACTCGCGCTGCAGCGTCTCCCAGACGTTCAGCGTCTTCTCGGTCGCGCCCGCGAGGAAGCTCGCGTCGCCGGTGTAGGGGGTGAAGTTGGCGAGGATGAAGTCGCGCACGTCGACGACGTGCTCCCAGGTGCCGCCCTGGAACCCCTCCCAAGCGTCCGCGCGTTCGATGTCCGTGGCCGAGGCCGTCATAGAAACTCCTGAAGTCCGCAGTTGTCCGAGCGTACGCGCGGGTTGCCTGTGCCCCCGGCCCGCGATGCCGAGAAAATACTACACTTAGTAGGGCAAACTCCCTACCGCCGGTCCGCGATTCAGCCGGCGCCGAATGTGACGGCCCACCCCGCCGCGCGGGGCCGCAGCTGGTACTCAGGCCGGACGTCCGGCCCGCACGACGCCGAACCCAGGCCGTGCTGCTGCGCGTCGAGGTAGAGATGGGTCGCGCGCGAGGCCGGAAGCTCGTGCGGGTGCCGCGCCGCTGTCACCTCGGCCGCGTCGTGGGCGCGCAGCGCGAACCCCGGCAGCTCGCGCCCCACCCGGTGCGCCGTCACGGCGAGCCCGAGGTCCGGAAGGACCAGCTCGCGGAGCCCCGCCCGGTGCCCGCTCTCCTGGGGGACGGCGTAGTTCACGACGAGGTCGTCGACCTCCGCCGCGAACCGCCCGACGACCGCCGCCGCGTGCGAGTCCGCGTAGTTCTCGAGCGGGCCCGTGCCGAACCACTCGACCCGGCCGACGTCGCGGGGCAGCTCGAAGTGCAGCCCGATCCGCGGCCAGGTGGTCGTCCACCCGGCGGTGGGCACCGCGGACGCGTCGAGCCTCAAGGCCCCGCCGCGCACCGTCCAGACGAGTTCGACGGCGACGGCGGCGCGCGCTGCCGACGCGGAGTAGCGGTGCCGGACGACGAGGCGCCCGGGCTCGGCGACGACGGACTCGACCCTGCGCCGCAACCGGTCGAGGCCGGCATCTCGCCAGCGATCGGCCGTCGGCCCCGTGAACGTGCCGAGGCCCCTGCTTGCCGTCGGCTCGACGTCGGCATAGCCGTAGAAGGCGCGCAGCGCGTCGTTCTCGGTGGGCGCGCGCCAGAGCTCGAGGCGCGGGCCGGCCACCTCGCGGCCGGCCACGGAGATCAGGTCGCCGGTCCGCGCGTCGAAGCGCGCGGGGCCGAAGGAGATCTCGCCGCCCTCGGCGACGGGCTCGTCCCCCGAAGCCGGGGCCTGGAGGGCGGGGACCCGGTCGGCGAGCCGGGCCTGAACCCGGGTCACGGCGTGCCCCGCCGCGGCCCACGGCCGGTCCCCCGCGGTGACGGCCTCGACGGTGCGCCACAGCTCGCCGTCGCCGGGGGCGAACCCCGGGGCGGCGAGCGTCACGCTCTCCCCCGGAGCGACGGCCCCGACGGCGAGCTCCCCAGAGGCGACCTCGCGCCCATCCAGCTCGTCGCGCCACAGGAACCGGAGATCGGACGTGTCGCCGGCGTGGCGCCGGTTCTCGACGGTGATCGAGCCGCCGTCGAGGACCACCTTGACCGGCGTCGTGACGGCCGCGAACTCGGCGAGCATCGGCGTCGGCGTGCCGTCGGACAGCACCATGCCGTCGCAGACGAACGAGCCGTCGTGGATCTCCTCGCCGAAGTCGCCGCCGTAGCCGAAGAACTCGGTGCCGTCCGGGGCCGTCGTCCGCAGCCCGTGGTCGCGCCACTCCCAGACGAACCCGCCATGCCACTGCGGCAAGGAGTCGAAGCGCCGCTCGTACTCGGCCACCGCGCCCGAGCCGTTGCCCATGGCGTGCACGTACTCGCACAGGATCATCGGCCGCTTCGCCAGCTCCGCGTTGCGGCCGGGCGAGCCGAGCTTGTTGTGCCCGGTGCCCGACGACATGTCCTCCATCTCCTCGACCGGCGCGTACATCCGCGAGACGACATCGGTGTACTGGCCCTCGAAGTCGGGCTCGTAGTGCACGGGCCGCTCCGGGTCGCGACTGCGCGCCCAGGCGGCCATCGCCGCGGTGTTCTGGCCGGTGCCCGACTCGTTGCCGAGCGACCACGCGACGATCGACGGGTGATTCTTGTCGCGCTCGACGGTCCTCTCGATGCGGTCGAGCAGCGCCTCGCGCCAGCGCGGGTCGTCGACGGGGTTGTCGACCCACCCGTGGCGCTCGAAGCCGTGGGTCTCGAGGTCGCACTCGTCGATCACCCAGAAGCCCAGCTCGTCGGCGAGGTCGTAGAAGCGCGGGTGCTGGGGGTAGTGCGAGGTGCGGATCGCGTTGAGGTTGTGCCGCTTCATCAGGTGCAGCTGGGCGCGCACCGCGTCCTCGTCGAACACCCGGCCTCGGTCGGGGTCGTACTCGTGCCTGTTGACGCCGCGCAGGCGGAGCTTGCGCCCGTTGACCCGCCACTCATGGCCGACGATCTCGACCCTCCGGAAGCCGACGCGCAGGCTGCGGGTCTCGACGGCGTTGCCCACCTCGGCGTCGTAGAGGCGGGGCATGTCCGCGCTCCACGGCTCGACCTCCCCGACCTCGACGACCGAGACCTCCTCGGGGGACGCGAAGGTGCGCTCGGTCCCTGCGACGCGCAGCGTGAGGGGGTACGCCTCGGCGTCGGCGCGGAACTCGGGAAGGATGCGCCCGCGGCCGGTCGCCGGGTCGTAGTCGGCGCGCAGCCACACGTCCTCGATCCCCCGCGCCGGCCGGGCAAGCACGGTGACCTCGCGGAAGATGCCGGGCAGCCACCACTGGTCCTGGTCCTCGAGGTAGGAGGCCGCCGACCAATGGTGCACGCGCACGTGCAGGACGTTGCGACCCGCCACGGCCTCGTCGGTCACGTCCAGCTCCTGGGCCAGCCTGCTGCCGCGCACCACGCCGACCTCGACGCCGTTCAAGGAGACGACGGCGACCGACTCGACGCCGTCGAACCGCAGGTAGACCCGGTCGCCGAACCCGTCGGGGAGGTCGAACGCGACGCGGTAGTCGCCGGTCGGGTTCTCGTCGGGCACGTGCGGCGGCTCGACGGGGAACGGGAAGTCGACGTTCGTGTAGATCGGCCGCCCCCAGTCCTCGCGCCCCTGGAGCACCCAATGGCTGGGGACGGCGATCGTGTCCCAGCCCGAGTCGTCGAGGTCGACGGCCTCCGCGCCGGCCGGCGCGAGGTCGGGACGCGCCGAGTAGCGGAATCGCCAGGTGCCGCTCAGGTCTACCTCGGCCGCCGAGGAGGCCATGCGCGAACGCGGCTGGACGCGGCGCCCGGAGCCCGGCGCGTACGAGGTGATGGACATGAACCCTCCAAGGTGCTTGTGGTTGTCGTTTGGGCGCGGCGCCGGGCATCCGCGAGGGAGAGCCCGGCGCCGCGCGTCGTCAGCGAATGCCGCGGAACGAGAACCGGAACTCCAGCTCGCCGTTGGCCGGCAGCCGGTACTCCGGATGGGTCTGCGCGCCCCAGGCGTTGTCGCCCGCGACGCCGCGCCGCATCAGCGCGGGCCTGATCCAGGTGCGCTGCGTGGGCGGCAGGTCGACGGCGTGCGCCGCGTTCTCGATCTCGAAGGGGCTCCACGGCAGCGCCGAGAACTCCATCCCGCGCGGGCACTCGAACCGGATGCCCGCGCCCTTGGCGTCGGTCACCTCGGCCCAGCGCACGCCGGTCCGGCTGCCCGCCTCCTGAGGCCGGAGATAGGGCGTGAGCAGCTCGTCGACCCGCGCCTCGTACACCCCGAGCCGCGCGCCGCCGCGCCGGTCGAGGTAGCACTCCTCGGGGCCCTCGCCGTAGTAGCGCAGGTTCCCGTGATCGGCGTCCACGCTGAACAGCATGCCGAACTCCGGCAGGTCGCCGAGGCCGGTGCCCGGCGCGACGCGGAGCGTCACCTCGATCCGGCCGTCCCCGAACACGCGGTAGGAGACGGAGCAGGCGCTCACCGGTCGGGTCGGCAGCTCGTAGTCGAACGTGACCACCACCGAGTCGGCCAGCTCCTCCACCGTCGGGTTGCTCGCGCTGCGCACCGGCTCGGCGTAGCGGCTGGCCAGCAGCCAGTCGCCGTCGATGAAGGGTGCGCTCCAGCCGCGCTCGTTGGAGGTGGGTGCGTGCCAGAAGTTGGGCGTCGGCATCGATGTGAACAGCTGGCCTCCGCCGTCGGACGTCAACCCGTACCGGTACGACTGGAGCCCCCCGTACAACCGGGAGAACAGCGCGAGGAAGTGCGGCCCGCGCACCCCGACATTATGGATGCCGTTGATCACCTCAGGGGCAGCCGCCGGCCGGGGCTCGGGGGCGCCGGGCACGTCGACGACGACCTGCTCCCAGCCCATCTCCGTGCCCGCCGCGGCCCAGGAGGTCTCCTCCCGCAGCCGATAGGACACCTCGACGGTGTACTCGCCCGGCTCCTGCGGGACGGCCAGCGGCAGCGGGTACGTGGCGGACTCCCCGGGCGCGACGGCGGTCGCGAGCGCGGCGCGCTCGAGCGCCACGCCCTCCTTGGCGAGGGTCACGACGACGTCGAGCGCCGCCGTGTCGGTGAAGAGCATCCGGTTGGTCACGGTCACCGAGTCGGCGCTGACGTCGAGCTTGATCCCCTGGTAGAGGTACTTGACCTCCTGCATCCGGGGCGTCGGGGTGTGGTCGGCGAAGAGGATGCCATTGCCGCAGAACTCGTTGTCGTGGGGCGCCTCACCGCAGTCGCCGCCGTAGCCGAAGAACTCGCGCCCGTAGCGGTCGGTCAGCGCGATCGCCTGGTCGGCGAAGTCCCAGATGAACCCGCCCTGGAAGAGGGGCTCCCGGTAGGCGAAGTCCACGTAGCGGTCCACCGCGCCGAACGAGTTGCCCATGGCGTGGGCGTATTCGCACAGGATCATGGGCTTGTCGCGGTTGCTCTTCAGGAAGGCCTCGACCTCGGCGGCCGGGGTGTACATCTTGCTGACCATGTCGGTGGTCTCCGGGTGGCGCGGGTCCCAGTCGACGCCCTCGTAGTGCACCGGCCGGTCGTCGACGCGGCGGAAGTAGTTCGAGACGGCGAGGATGTCAGTTCCGCCGTAGGACTCGTTGCCGCAGGACCAGATCACGATGCTCGGGTGGTTACGGTCGCGCCGCTGCATCGAGGCCGCCCGGTCGAGCAGCGCGCCCAGCCACTCCGGCCGGTCGCCGGGGAGGGCCTCGCTGTCGGGCTCCCCCGCGTAACGGATCCGGTCCCACATCGCGTGCGACTCGAGGTTCATCTCGTCGATGACGTAGAGCCCGTACCGGTCGCACAGCTCGTAGAAGAACGAGTTGTTCGGGTAGTGGCTGGTACGCACGGCGTTGATGTTGTTGGCCTTCATCAGCCGGAGGTCGGCCTCGGTCTGCTCCCTCGACATCACGCGGCCCCGCAGGCCGAACTCGTGCCGGTTGACGCCCTTGAAGACCACCCGGCTCCCGTTGATCTTGAGCAGCCCGTCCTCGATGCCGAAGCGCCGGATGCCCACCGGTTGACGGATGACCTCCGTGAGCTCCCCGGCCGCGTCGCGGACCTCGATCTCGAGGTCGTAGAGGTGCGGATCCTCCGCGCTCCACAGCTGCGGCTCCTCGACCTCGATCGCGAGGCCGCCGTCTGCGCGCACCAGTTCGCCGACGCCGGCGAGCCTCGCGGAGACGGCGCCGTCGCCGATCAGCTCGGTGGCGAGCGTCACGGTGGCGCGGCCCAGGTCGCCGGGGACGTCGACGCGGACGCCCAGGTCCTGCACGTGGACGGCGGGGCGCCGGTAGAGCATGACGTCGCGGAAGATGCCGGAGAACCGGTAGAAGTCCTGGTCCTCCAACCACGAGCCTGACGACCACTTGAACACCTGGGCTGCCAGCTTGTTGTCGCCGACGACGAGCGCCTCGGTGAGGTCGAACTCCGACGGCGTGAAGCTGTCCTCCGCGTAGCCGATGTAGCGGCCGTTGAGCCACACGGCGATCGCGCTCTCCGCGCCCTTGAAGGACACGCTGAGCCGCTCGCCGTCGGCCAGGGGCTCGTCGAGCGGGAACGACGTCACGTAGCTGCCGACGGGGTTGAACAGCCGCGGCGCCTGGCCGGGCTCCAGCGTCTCGTGGCCGTCCCACGGGTACTGCACGTTGGCGTACTGGGGACGGTCGTAGCCCTCCAACTGGATGTGGGCGGGCACGCGGATGTCGTCCCAGCCCGAGGTGTCGAAGTCGGGCGCCTCGAACCCGGGCACCACCGCGCCCGGGTTCTTCGCGTAGTGGAACTTCCAGAGGCCGTTCAGGCTCGTCTCGAAGCTGGAGGAGCCGCGCGCGGCCTCGGCCGCGTCGCGGAACCACCGGTGGTCGGAGTGCGCCGCCATCCGAGACTCGGCGAAGAACTCCGGGTCCGAGAGTCGACGGAGATCGAAGGTCACTTGATCGCCCCCGTCATGCCCGCCGCGAAGCTGCGCTGCAGGATGAGGAAGATGACCATGGTCGGGAGCGAGGCGAGCAGCACGGCGAGCATCAGCACACCGTAGTTGGTGACGTAGCCGGCGCTGAGGTTGGAGATCAGCATCGGCATCGTCTGGTACTCGGTCTTCAACAGGATGACCTTCGGCCAGAGGAAGTTGTTCCACGCGGCCATGAACGTGATGACCGCTGCCGCCGCGTAGGTGGAGCGCATCGTCGGCATGTAGATCCGGAAGAAGATCGCCACCTCATTGAGGCCGTCGAGGCGCGCGGCCTCGAGCATCTCGTGCGGGAAGTTCCTGGAGGCCTGCCGGAAGAGCAGGATCAGGAACGGTGTGGCGATCGCGGGGATGATGACGGCCCAGGTGGAGTTCAGGAGCCCGATGTTGGCGAACAGCCTGAACAGCGGGATCATGGTCGCCGCGAACGGGATCATCATGGCGAGCAGCAGGACGGCCATCAGCCGGTCCTTGCCCTTGGAGTGGTAGATCTCGAAGCCGTAGCCGGCGATCGAGCTGACCAGCAGCGCGAGGACGGTGGTTCCCACCGCGATCAGCGCGGAGTTCAGCATCGCGGACCACAGGTCGGCAGCGCCGAGCAGGTCCGTGAAGTTCTGGACGAGGTTGCCTCCCGGGATCATCCGCGAGCCGAGCACGTCCTGGCTGGTGTTGGTCGCCGAGACCGCCATGAAGTACAACGGGAAGACGGAGAAGATCGAGAAGACGGTCAGGAACACGTACCCGGGAACCTGGCGCCACTTGTACCTAGTCACGCTTGTCACCCACCTTCATCTGGACGAGCGCCAACACGGCGACGAGGATCAGGATCACATACGACAAGGCCGAGCCGTAGCCGATGTTGGGGTTCTTCTGGAACGACAGCTCGTACAGGTAGTGCGACATCGTCATGGTGGTGTAGGCGGGCCCGCCACGGGTCAGGTTGAAGGACTCGTCGAACAGCTGCAGCGTTCCGTTGGTGGACATGATCGCCGTCAGCAGGATCATCGGCTTCAGCTGCGGCACGGTGACGTACCAGAAGGTCCGCCAGGAGTTGGCGCCGTCGACTCGGGCCGCCTCGATGCTCGAGTGGTCGATGTTCTGCAGGGCCGCGAGGTAGAAGACCATGTTGTAGCCGGTCCAGCGCCAGACGAGGCCGAGGATGAGCACGAACCGGGCCGTTCCCGTCTGACCCAGCCAGTTGATGGGCTCGCCGATCAGGTTCATCCCCATCAGCATGTCGTTGACGAAGCCGTCGGTGGCGAACATGGTGCGGAACACCAGCGAGTACGACACCAGCGACACGGCACACGGCAGGAAGATGGCCGTGCGCCACAGCCCCTTCCAGCGCAGGTTGGGGTTGTTCAGCAGGTTGGCCAGCACGAGCGCGAGAACCAGCATGATCGGCACCTGGATGATCAGGTAAACGAACGTGTTGCCCAGCGTGAGCTTGAAGGTCGTGTCCTGAAAGAGCCGGGCGTAGTTGTACCAGAGCGGCTCTGCCCAGTTGAGGTTCGTGCCCTTGCCCGTCTGCATCGACAGGAGGAGCGCCTCGAACATGGGCCAGAAGCTGGTGATCAGGATGAGCAGGGCGGCCGGGATCAGGAACACCCAGCCGGTCAGATTATGGCGCTGCGACGGGAGCATCCGTCGTTTGCGGGGAGCCGGCGCTGACGCCACCATGGCCCCCTCGGCGGTGGTCGAGGACATGCGAGTCTCCTTCTTTCGGGTTCGAGCGGGAAGGGTGCGGGCCGGGTCTCCCCAGCCCGCACACCATGGCTTAGTTCATCGCGAACTCGACCGTCGACTGGGCCTCGGCCAGCGACGCCGCCATGTCTCCGCCGCCGATGACCTTCGTCAACGCGGCGCTGACCGCGTCGCGCGCCTCGTAGTAGTAGACGCCGGTGTTGTTGGCCGGCACCTTGGCTCCGAACTCGACGACCATCTGGAAGACGGGCTGATCGTTGAAGAACGGCTGCGGCTCGGCGTAGACCGCCGACGCGCCGGCCGGGATCCAGTTCGCCACGGCGCCCGCCTTCGGGAGGATGATGTCGTAGAACTCGGTCGACCCGGCGAACGTCGACTTCAGGAAGTCGGCGGCGAGGTCGAAGTCGCCGGTCTTGCTGATCGCCCACGAGGAGCCGCCGTTGGCCGAGAAGTTCGTCGCGCCGTCGATGCCGTCGAGCTTCGGCAGGTTGGTGATCTCCCACTTGCCTGCCTGATCCTCGGCCGCCTGGATGGTGCCCGCGATCCACACGCCGTTGATGACGCCGGCGATGTTGCCGTTGATGAATCCGCCGACGTACTCGTCCCACGAGTTGACCTCGACGAAGATGCCCTCCTTGACGAGCCTCGTGTAGGTCTCGACCGCGGTGTTGAGCGCCGCGTTGTCGACGATGGTGGGGTTGCCCTGGTCGTCGAACAGGCTGGCCCCGGCGCTCTGCAGCATCATCATGATCATGTCGGACGAGCCCGCGGGACCGGACAGCATCGCCTTGCCGGTCTTGTCCTTGACCTGCTTGCCAAGCTCGATGTACTTGTCCCAGGTGATGTCGGTGAAGTCGGCGGTGGTGAGGCCGGCCTCCGCGATCAGGTCGGTCCGGAGCGCGGAGATCGCGGTTCCCGCGTCGAAGGGCACGCCGTAGTTGACGCCGTCGACCGTCGAGAAGGCCTTCACGCTCTCGGGGAACTCGTCCCAGTTGATGCCCGAGTCGGTCAGCGGCTGCACAAGCTCGGGGTAGTTGGAGAGGTTCTTCTGGAACGCGTTGTTCTGCATCAGGAAGATGTCGGGCAGCTCGTCCCACGACTGCGACTGCGCGATGGTGGTGAGCTTGGTCTGCAGGTCGTCCCAGGGGGTCTCCTGGATGTCGAGCTTGAAGCCGGGATGATCCTTCTGGTAGATCTTCTCGGCCTCTTTCATCGAGAAGATGTTGAACGCGGGGTCCCACGTCCACACAGTGAGCGTCTGGTCGCCACCGCCCTCGCCGCCGGTGGTTCCGCCGCCGCCTTCGGGGGCCTTGTCGCCACCGCAGCCGGTGAGCGCGACCGAGACGGCGAGCAGGCTCGCCGCCGCGAACTTGGCCAACTTCGTCTTCTTCATTGAACGATCCTCCTATTGATCCTTCGTGCCGAAATCGGGTCGGCGCCCGGAAACTGGGCGATGGCCGACGCGACAACACCCCTGTCGTCACGGGTCGCGCCCGTTTGTTTACGTTGCCAAGCGAACCACCAACCGCCGAGGAACGCAAGGACTAAGCGGAAACAACGTCCGTAACGATTCGGACACAAGGTCATCGCTCCGTCGAAATGGCGACGTTAACATGCGGACGGTGGAAAATGCCGCTGCTAGTGTCGCGTCATGGCGAGCACGCAGCGTCGGGCCGATCGACCCCGGGTCCCCTCGATCGGCGACGTCGCCGCGCTCGCGGGCGTGTCGGCCCAGACCGTCTCCCGGGTGTCGACGGGGTCGCCGTCCGTGCGCCCCGCCACGCGCGAGCGCGTGCTGAAGGCGATGACCGAGCTGGGCTACGCGCCCAACCGCGCCGCCCGCGCGCTGCGGGTGGGCACGGTGGAGAGCATCGGCATCGTCTCCCAGCGGCACCCGCGCCTCGCCGACAGCCTCGCGGTCACCGCCGCGGCCGCCGCGGCTCAGGAGCACGGCTACTCCGTCAAGCTCGTGGAGGCGCCGGAGCCGAACCCCGAGGGCTCCGATCCCGCCGCTCGGCTACTGTCCGACATCGCCCTCGACGGACTCGTCCTGATCCGCGCGGGACATGCCGCATCGGCGGACCTGCCCCTGCCCCCCGGCCTCCCCGCGGTCGTGGCCGACTCCCGGCTGGCCGGGCGCTACCCGTCGGTGGTGTGCAACGAGGTCCGCGGGGCCGAGGAGGCGATCTCCCACCTGCTCCAACTCGGTCACCGCACCGTGCACCACCTGGCCGGCCCGCAGGACTCGCACGGCGCCAACGTCAGGGCCGCCACCTGGCGCCGTTGCGTCGCCCGCGCGGGCGCGACGGCACCGGAACCGCTGTTCGGCGACTGGAGCCCCGGATCGGGCTACGCGCTCGGCCGCGAGCTGGCGCGCGACCCCGACCTCACCGCGGTGTTCTGCGCCAACGACGAGATGGCGTTCGGGCTGATCCGGGCGCTGCGCGAGGCCGGCCTGCGGGTGCCGGACGACGTCTCGGTCGTCGGCTTCGACGACATCCCCCTCGCCGAGTACGGCCACCCGCCGTTGACGACGGTCAGCCTCGACTTCGAGCGGCTCGGGCGCGAGCTGGTCCGGGTGCTCGCGGAGCAGCTGTCCGGCCCCGCGCCCGCCAGCGTGCCCCGGGTGGTGCTCCCCACGCGGCTGGTGGTGCGCGCAACGACGGGGCCGCCCCCGCGCGCGTAGCCGTCGTGTCGTAGGCTTCCGGCATGTCCGAGCTCGCAGAGACAACGCAGTTTCTGGCCGGCCGCGAACCATGGTCGCTGCTGCCGCCAGGTGAGGCCGCCGCCTACGCGAGGCGAGCGACCGCCTCGTACGTGCGGAGGGGCACCCAGATACTCACGGCGGGCTCGCCGAACTCCCGGATGCACGTCATCCGCTCGGGCGCCGTCGAGGTGCGCGACGCCGACGGCGTGCTGATCGACCACGACGAGGAGGGGCACTGCTTCGGGCAGTCGTCGATCCTCGAGGAGCGCCCCTCTCGGTTCACGTTCACCGCGACGGAGGACACGCTGCTGTGGTCCTTCGAGGCCGACGTCGTGCGCCAGCTGGTGAGCAACCCGCGGGTGATGCGGTTCTTCACCGAGTCGCGGTTGAGCGACACCACCCGCCAGGCCTCCGAGGACGGGCCGGTCCTGCAGGTCGCGGTGGCGGACATGATCACCCGGCAGCCGGTGACGATCGACGTCGAGAGCACCGTCGGCGACGCCGCCGTCGTCATGCACAACCATCGCATCTCCGCGATCGTGGTCACGCGCGGCGAACAGCTCGCCGGGATCCTCACCGACCGGGACCTCCGCCGCGTCGTGGCCACCGCCCAGCCCGGCACCACGCCGCTGGCCGAGGTGATGAGCGCCGACCCCTACACCGTCGGCAAGGACGCGCTGGCGCTGGACGTGCTACTCAGCCTCGTCGAGCACCGCATCCACCACCTGCCCGTGATGGACGGCGGCCGCGTCGTCGGCATGGTGACATCGGGCGACCTGATGCGGCTCGAGCGCTCGAGCCCGCTGTACCTCGTGGGCGACATGGCGCGCCAGGACGACGTGGCGGGGCTCGCGACGGTGATGGGCAGGCTCCCCCGCCTCGTCGCCCGGCTGCTGCGCCAGGATGCGACGGCCGAGGACATCTCGCGCATCGTCAGCCGCACGACCGAGGCCCTATGGCAGCGCCTCGCCGAGTTGGCGGAGGAGAAGCTGGGGTCGCCGCCGGTGCCCTACTGCTGGATCGCGCTGGGGTCGTTGGCGCGCCAGGAGCAGGCGCTGGGTTCGGACCAGGACCACGCCTTCATCCTCGACGACGCGGCGACGCCCGAGCACGACCCCTACTTCGCCGAGCTTGCCGAGTACCTCACCTCCGCGCTCGTCCAGTGCGGCTTCAGCCGCTGCGACGGCGACGTCATGGCCACCAACCCGCGCTGGCGGCAGCCGCTCGCGCAATGGTGGCGCACCTTCTCCGGCTGGCTCTCCTCCCCCACGTCCGAGGCCGTGCTGCACTCGTCGATCTTCTTCGACCTGCGCCCCATCCACGGCGACCGCTCGCTCGCGGTGCAGCTGCACCGCCGGGTGTTGGCGTCGGCGCCGCAGTCGTCGCGGTTCCTCGGCCATCTCGCGGCCCATGCCAATGACATCGAGGTGCCCATCGGTTTCTGGCGCGGGTTCGTGCTGGAGAAGCAGGGCGCGCACCGCGACCGCCTCGACGTCAAGAAGGGCGGCATCAACCCCATCGTCGACGTCGCGCGCCTGTACGCGCTGAAGTGGGGACTCCGCCAGGTCGGCACGCGGGCGCGGCTCACGGCGGCCGCGGAGCACGGCGCGGAGGTCGACAACCTGCTCGACGCCCACGAGTTCCTCTGCTACACGCGGCTGCAGCACCAGGGCATGCAGGTAGCCGCGGGCCAGCAGCCCGACAACTTCATCGCGCCCAGCGAGCTGTCCGAGTTCGAGCGGCGGACGCTGCGCGACGCGTTCTCGTTCGTCGGCAAGGCCCAGCGCGCCCTCACCGTCAGCTTCCAGACCCAGTACATGCAATGAACTCTGGGTTGAGGTTCGTGCCATGAGGGAAGCCGACGTGAGCGGCGGCGTGAGGACCGCGCGATGAGGTGGCCGTTTCGGAAGTCGAACGCGGCGTTGGCCGACCGGGTTCCCGACGGGGGCCTGCGCCGCTACCTGACGACGCCCGCCCCGTCGCGCGACACCCCCGTCGACCACGTGCCGATGCTCGCGCTCGACTTCGAGACCACCGGCCTCGACGCCGAGCGCGAGCACATCATCTCCGCCGGCATGGTCGACGTCGACGGGCTGACCATCCCGCTGGGCACCGCGACGAACATGCTGGTCAATCCCGGCAAGGGCGTCGGCCAGTCCGCGATCATCCACCAGCTGACCGACGACGAGCTCCTCGCCCAGGGCGTCCCGGTTGCGGATGCCCTCGACCTCGTCTTCGACAGGCTCGCGGGCAAGATCCTGCTTGCGCATCACGCGGCGGTGGAGGTCGGCTTCCTCTCGGTCGCCGTGCGAGGGCTCTACGGCGTGCGAATCGACATCCCCGCCGTCGACACCCTCCGGCTCGGGCATCGCGCCCTCGGCGAGGATGAGGACCACCCGCCGGACGCCCTGCGCCTCTGGCGGCTGCGCCGCCGCAGCGCGCTGCCGACGTACCGCGGCCACGACGCCGTGGTCGACGCCCTGGCCTGCGCGGAGCTGTACCTCGCCCTTGCGCAGGAGCTGGGTATCAAGACCCTCGCCCAAGCATTGCGCTGGTCCTGATAGTCCTTGCAAGGATCCACCAACATCGGAGCCCAACTGGCACGCTCGTGCCAGTTGGACCGAGTTATTGGCAATCTCGCTCGCGCGGCCACTCAACCAGCGTTGTCGCCCAGGAGTCGCACGGTGCCGTCCCAGCCGTCGCTCAGCCAGGCGAGAAGTTCGGGCAGCTCGACGGGGAACACCTCGACGTCGAACGCGGCTATCTCCTCCCGGGAGAGCCACGAGATGCCGTCCATGAACGCACGCTCGACCTCGGTCCAGCCCGCGGTGTCGAGCGCTCCCGGCGCGCGGTCGAGCCGGGCGACGAAGTACTCCTCGTCCTGGCGCACGTGGCGGGCGAAGAAGTCGAAGACCGAGCTGCGCAGTGCCACCGGGCCGACCAGGTCCTCCGGCGCGAGGACGATGCCGGTCTCCTCACGCACCTCGCGGACGGCGGCGTCGCGGGCGGTCTCGCCGTCATCGATCCCTCCGCCGATGGTGAACCACCAGCTGCGCGCGGGGTCCTGCGCGTCGTGGGCGTTGACCAGCAGGAGGCGGCCCGCGCCGTCGAAGAGGAGGACACGGGCGGCGTCGCGGCGCGGCATGCCGTCGGGTCCGACGACCCAGCCCTCGCCGGGGAGTGGATCGGGTTCGCTCATGCGCCTGAGGCTACTCGGCGACCGCGGGCAGGTCGCGCAGGCGCCAAAACGGGCCGAGGACGACGGGCGGCGAGCGCTCCTGCTCCGAGATGGCACCGGTGGTGACGCGCTTCCTTGACACGGAAGAGGTGTGAGGGAGCGAGCGCAAGCCGCGGAATGACATCCTTGGGATTTGTCGGCACGGGCGTCTAGAGTGGCGCCCCGTGTCGTCGTCCGCTCTTGAGCACCTGTCCCCCGCGTTCCCGCAGCGCGCGGCGTGGGGAACCGCCAGCTCGCTGCGCGCCTGGCAGCAGGAGGCCCTGGACCTGTACGAGCGCGAGCAGCCCCGCGACTTCCTCTGCGTCGCCACCCCGGGCGCGGGCAAGACGACCTTCGCGCTGCGCGTCGCGCTCGGCCTGCTGCGCTCGCGCGCGATCCGCCGCATCGTCGTCGTCACCCCCACCGAGCACCTAAAGGTGCAGTGGGCCGACGCGGCGGCCCGCGTCGGCATCCAGCTCGACCCCGGGACCGACGGCTCGACGCGGCGGGGCCGCGCGAAGGAGTACGACGGCTCCGCAGTCACCTACGCGGGGGTCGCGGCGCGGTCCTACGTCTACGAGGCCTTGTGCCACTCGAAGGACGTGCTGGTCATCTTCGACGAGATCCACCACGCGGGCGACTCCAAGAGCTGGGGCGAGGCGATCAGCTACGCCTTCTCGCCCGCCGCGCGGCGCCTCTCCCTGACCGGCACGCCGTTCAGATCCGACGACAATCCCATCCCTTTCGTCGCCTACGACGAGTTGGCGCCGGGCGTGAAGCAGTCGCGGGCCGACTACACCTACGGCTATTCGGAGGCGCTCGCCGACCACGTCGTGCGCCCCGTGCTGTTCATGAACTACGGCGGACCCATGCGGTGGCGGACCCGCGCCGGCGACGAGCTGGCCGCCGACCTCGGCGTCCCCATGACCAAGGACCTCACCGCCGCAGCCTGGCGCACGGCGCTCTCCCCCACCGGCGAGTGGGTGTCCGCGGTGCTGCGCGCCGCCGACCAGCGGCTCACCGAGGTGCGCCGCCACGTGCCCGACGCCGGCGGCCTGGTCATCGCCACCAACCAGACGACGGCGCGGGCCTACGCCAAGCTGCTGGCGGAGATCACCGGGGCCAAGCCCACCGTCGTCCTGTCCGACGACGGGAAGTCGAGCTCGCGAATCGACGAGTTCTCCGCCTCCGAGGAGCGGTGGATGGTCGCCGTCCGGATGGTGTCCGAGGGCGTGGACGTGCCACGGCTCGCCGTCGGCGTCTACGCGACCGCGACGTCGACGCCGCTGTTCTTCGCGCAGGCCGTCGGCCGCTTCGTGCGCAGCCGCCGACGCGGCGAGGTCGCGACGGTCTTCCTCCCGACGGTGCCCGTGCTGCTCGGCCACGCCGCCACCATCGAGAAGCAGCGAGACCACGTCCTCGGCCGCCCCAAGAACGACGACGGCGACATCTGGGCCGAGTCGGAGGCCGAGATGGAGCAGGCCAACCGCCAGGAGAGCGGCTCCGATGACCTGCTCGGCGAGTTCGAGGCGCTGGAGTCGCAGGCGACGTTCGACCACGTCCTCTTCGACGCGCAGGCCTTCGGGATGCACGCCGAGCCGACGTCGGCGGACGAGGCCGACTACCTCGGCCTCCCTGGCCTGCTGGAGCCCAGCCAGGTCAGCGTCCTGCTGGCCGAGCGCCAGCGCCGCCAGCTGCGCCGCCGGGAGCGCGACGACCGCAGGGTCGAGCCGGAGGTTGCGCTGCACCGCGCACTCGCGTCGAAGCGCAAGGAACTCAACTCGCTGGTCAGCCAGTACGCGCGCCTGAAGGGCGTCCCGCACAGCCACGTCCACGCGGACCTGCGGCGCGAGTGCGGCGGCCCGTCGTTGGCGAAGGCGAGCCAGGGCGAGGTCGACGAGCGCGTCCGCGCCATCCGCGCCTGGCTCCGCGGCTGAAGACCTCTCGCCCGGAATGCGCGTCGACGCTTCTGTCCTCCTGATCAGGAGCCGAAGCGCTTGCACTCCATCGTTCTGAAGTACCCCTTCTTCAACGCCCGCTCAGCGCTGTCTTTCCGCGTGGAGAAGAAGGCCTGTTCGGAGGCCGACAGACCAACCGTGGCGATCTTCGCGCGCAGCAGCGCGAGCGTGCAAACAAGATCCGCTGCCTGAAACAGGCTGTAATCAGACGGCACAACCTTGCGTACCTCAGCCGTGGATAGGTGTGCGTTGAAGACGATATTGACGATGTTCGTCAGTTCCTTCTGGCCGTTGTCGTAATAGATGACGATCCGGTCCCACGTGTTGAAGAACGCGACATTCTCACGGATGAAGGCGCTGAGCGCGCGTGAGATGCCGGCCACGAGCCGGTCGGAGTCTGGGAAGTCCTTCTTGACGAACACCCACGAATGGTGATTGATCCTGGTCTTGCTGGTGAAGTCAACGAGCACGCGGAAGATGGATCGTCGCGCGGGCATGTCAAGATGCTCAGTTCGCGCAACGTGCAGTCCTGACAAACGACTTGAGGCGGGCATCACCCGCCTCAAGAGGGTGGCGGGGGGGATCCCCGCCTAAAGGGTGGACCATGACCCGAGGGCCAGCCCAGGGATGTCATCTTACCATTCTTGCTGTCTCGTGCGACGCCCGCGAGACGAACCAACCTCCACCACTATGGTGGATTCATGCAGTGGTGCGTCGGCTCAACCAGCGCGACTCAGAGGCCCGGCCAGCCCGCGTCCGGGGGCGTGAACAGGCCGGCGAAGGCGGCGGGCATCGCGTCGGCGGGCTCCGGGCGCGGGGCCTTGTCAGCCCGCCGATCCGGGTGGTCGACGGGGGCGACGCCGTCGATCTTCGCGGCCTCCATCTGCTGGGCGGCGAGGCGCGCGTACAGCCCCTCGGCCGCGAGTAGCTCCTGATGGGTGCCGGACTCGACGATCCGGCCGGCCTCGATCACGTGGATCACGTCCGCGCCGACGACGGTGGACAGCCGGTGCGCGACCGTCAACGTCGTGCGTCCGGCGGCGGCGTTGTCCAGCGCCTCCTGCACCACCCGTTCGGAGACGGTGTCCAGGGCGCTCGTCGCCTCGTCGAGCAGCAGCACGGGCGGGTCCTTCAGCAGCACCCGGGCGATCGCGATCCGCTGCTTCTCGCCGCCCGAGAGCCGGTAGCCGCGCTCGCCGACGACCGTGTCGTAGCCGTGCTCGAAGCCGGCGATGATGTGGTGGATGTTCGCCGCCGCGCACGCCGCCTCGAGCTCGATCTCAGTCGCGTCCGGCCGCGCGTACAGCAGGTTCTCGCGGATGGTCGCGTGGAAGAGGTAGGTCTCCTGGGACACGATCCCGACGTGGTCGATGATCGAGTCCTGGCGCAGCCGCCGCACATCCGTGCCCGCGAACTCGACGCTGCCCGACGTCGCCTCGTACAGCCTGGGCGCGAGGTACAGCACCGTCG
>DAONOU010000012.1:0-21269 GCA_035409265.1 Arachnia sp.
CCGAAATGTCGCGCCGCTCGTCGCGGGCCCAGTCGTCGCGGAGGTCCGTGTCGGTGAGCGCGATGGCGCGCTGGTCCGACATGCGTCCGACAAGCAGGTTCGTCACCGACTTCGCCATCGACCATCCCAGCTGCGGGGTGTCCTTCGTGAACCCGTCAGCATAGCGCTCGGCGATCAACTCGCCGTCCTTGACCACCACGACGGCGCGGGTGCCGAGCCCGTCGGCGAACGCCCCGTCGAGGGCGGCAGCCAGTGCCGGCGCAACGTCAGCGGGCGAGGCGGCCTCCGCGATGGGGTTCGACGACGACACGGGCGTCGCCGCGTTCGGGAGAGCGGGTGGCTTCGAGCCGATCGTGCAGCCGAAGCCCTCGGTATGCCACGCCGTCTGCTTCGCCAGCAGCCCGAGGATCGACGCGGTGACCGACCCGTCGTCGTGCACGACGGTGCGCAGGTACGGCACCAGCGGGTTCGGCGGCAGGTCTGAGGCGGCGTCCTCGCGCCCCGCGATGTGCCGCAGCGCGCACGCGTTGTGCGCCGCGTACCCGGTGCCGGTCAGCAGCAGCGGGCGCGCGTACCAGTACCCCGCCGCCGCCGCGACGATCACAACCAATAGCGCACCGAGCAGCACCCGGCCGAGAAGACGACGTCGTCGAGCCATGCCCGCAACCATAACGGGCCGCTAGAAAGGGGGCTCGGCACGGGATGAAGTTGACGGGCGCCCCGGAGCGGCGGTTCCTGGGATGCTGAACCCACGACGGCCCCGACTGCCAGGATGTGCCCATGACACTGACCAACTGGGCTGGCACCGTCGCCTTCACCCCGGGCGAGGTGCTCGCCCCGCGAACGATCGACGAGGCGCGGGCCTTGGTGGCCGCGGCGCCCCGCATCCGCGCGCTGGGGACGGGCCACTCGTTCAACGCCATCGCCGACTCCGCGGCCCTCATCTCGATGCGCGCCGTCGACCTCCCGTTCGAGCTGGACGAGGAGGCCCGCACGACGGCAACGGCGTCCTGGCCAACGCCGTGCGCGGGGTCGAGCGGATCGGCGCGGGTGGCGAACTCGCCTGGGTGCGAGCCGGTGACCCCGACTTCGAGGGCAGCGTCGTGGCGCTCGGCGCGCTGGGCATCACGACCCGCCTGACGTTCGCCGTCGCCCACCTACGACATCACCCAACACCTCTACGCCGGCCTCCCCTGGGGTCGGTTCCTCGAGGAGGTCGACGACGTCATGGGCGCGGCCTACAGCGTCAGCGTGCTGGGGCGCTGGGACGAGCCGGCCCTCTCGACGCTGTGGCTCAAGAGCAGGGACGACGACGCGGAGCCCGCCGCCGAGCGGTTCGGGGCAGCGCTGCAGGGCCCGAGCGTCGGCGCCATTCCCGACGGAGGCTCCCCCGAGGACAACCTCACCCCCATCGGCACCCGCGGCCCTTGGGCGACGCGCCTCGCTCACTTCCGCTTCGACCGCGCGCCCAGCGCCGCTGGCGACGAGATTCAGTCCGAGTATTTCGTGCCCCGCCGCCACGCCGCCGACGCGCTGCGCGCCGTGCGCGGGCTCGCCCACCGCATCGACCCCCTGCTGATCATCAGCGAGTTCCGCACCATCGCCGGCGACGACCTGTGGCTCAGCGGCGGCGAGGGCGGCCCACGCCTCGGCATCCACTTCACCTGGCAGAAGCGCCCCGACGAGGTGGCGGCGCTCCTCCCGAGGATCGAGGACGCGCTCGCGCCGTTCGCCGTGCGCGCGCACTGGGGCAAGCTCTATAGCGACCGCCTAGGCCAGCGCGCCGCCTACCGCCGTGTGCCAGACTTCGTCGGCCTCATGTCCCGCGTGGACCCGTCGGGGAAGTTCCGCGCCCCGCACCTGGACCGCACCCTCGGGATCTAGGAGGCCTCGGAAGCCGCCCGCGCATGGACGGCTACGGCGTTCTCAGTTCTTGTGCTGCCGCAGCGCCAGCACGGAAATCAGATGAACAAGTCGACGCACGATTCTCCCCCTCAACCCGCTCCGGAGAGCGTGAGTCCCGATCGGGGCACTGTAGCGCAACGGAACGGCACGGCGGGCACGCAGCGGCCTCACTGTCGAAACTCCGGGCCACCCTCATTGGTTTCGACACAGTCCCGGCGCTCCGCGCGGGGGACTGGCTCAACCAGTTCCTGCCGCCGCTGCACGCCTGCTCTTTGACGGGGCAAACGCGAAGCGATTTCGGATCAGCGGGAGTCACACCAGACTTGCGGCTCCGGGGCCGTCGGAGGCGACGATCTCGCCGAGCGCCCAGCTGGGCACGCCGCGGAGCTCCAACGCGGCGAGGGCCGCGGGGACCTGGTCCTGGGGCAGGATCGCGACCATGCCGACGCCCATGTTCAACGTCGCGTCGACGTCGGCCTGGGACAGGTCGCCCACCCGCTGCACCAGCTGGAAGACCGCGGGAGGGGTCCACGACGAGCGCTGCAGCACCGCGGCCATGCCGTCGGGGATGACGCGGGCCAGGTTGTTCGCCAGCCCTCCCCCGGTGATGTGGCTCATGGCGTGGACGTCGGCCTTGGCGATCAGGTCCAGCACGTCGAGGGCGTAGACCTTCGTGGGCTCCAGCAGCTCCTCGCCGAGGGTGCGGCCCAGCTCGTCGACGTGCCGGTCCAACGCCCAGCCCGCCTGGTTCAGCAGCACGTGACGCACCAGCGAGTAGCCGTTGGAGTGCAGGCCCGACGATGCCATGGCGATCACGGCGTCGCCCACCTCGACGCGGTGCGCGCCCAGGATCTCATCCCGCTCCACGACCCCGGTGGTCGCGCCCGCGATGTCGTACTCGTCCGGGCCGAGCAGCCCGGGGTGCTCGGCGGTCTCGCCGCCCACCAGCGAGCAGCCCGCCGCCACGCACGCGTCGGCGATGCCGGAGACGATCGCGGCGATCCGCTCCGGGACGACCCGTCCGGTGGCGATGTAGTCGGTGACGAACAGCGGCTCGGCGCCGCAGACGACCAGGTCGTCGACGAGCATGCCGATCAGGTCGAAGCCGATGGTGTCGTGCCTGTCGAGGGCCTGCGCGATCGCGACCTTCGTGCCCACGCCGTCGGTCGAGGTCGCGAGCACCGGGTGCGCGTAACCCTTGAGGGCGGAGGCGTCGAAGAACCCGGCGAAACCGCCGAGGCCGCCCAGCACCTCGGGGCGGCGGGTCCTGGCCACGGACGCCTTCATCAGCTCGACGGCGCGGTCGCCCGCCTCGATGTCGACGCCGGCGGCGGCGTAGGCGCTCTGGTTCACTTTTCCTCCAGGTTCAGCAGCTTGGCCTGCTCGGGCGGGATGGCGATGGGGTACTGGCCGTCGAAGCAGGCGCGGCACAGCTCGTCGGCCGGCACCGCGGTCGCCTCGGTGAGGCCGTCCAGCGAGATGTAGCCGAGCGAGTCCGCGCCCAGCGAGCGGCGGATCTCGTCCACGGTGAGCCCGGGCGCGATCAGCTCGGCGCGGGTGGCGAAGTCGATGCCGTAGAAGCACGGCCACTGCACCGGCGGCGACGAGATGCGCACGTGCACCTCCTTGGCGCCCGCCTCGCGCAGCATCCGCACCAGGGCGCGCTGTGTGTTGCCGCGCACGATGGAGTCGTCGACGACGACCAGCCGCTTGCCCTCGATCACCTCGCGCAGCGGGTTCAGCTTCAGCCGGATGCCCAGCTGGCGGATGGTCTGCGTGGGCTGGATGAACGTGCGCCCGACGTAGGAGTTCTTGACGAGGCCCTGGCCGTAGGGGATGCCGGAGCCCTGCGCGTAGCCGATGGCCGACGGGGTGCCGGACTCGGGCACGGGGATCACGAGGTCGGCGTCAACCGGGAACTCCTCGGCGAGCTTCCTGCCGATCCGCACCCGCACCGAGTGCACGCCGTGGCCCGCGATGGTGGTGTCGGGGCGGGCCAGGTAGACGTACTCGAAGATGCAGCCCTTGGGCTTGGCCTCCGCGAAGCGCTGCGTGCGCAGCCCGGCCGAGTCGATCGTGATGAACTCCCCCGGCTCGACCTCGCGCACGAAGGACGCGCCGACGATGTCCAGCGCGGCGGTCTCGGAGGCCACGACCCAGCCGTTGGCCAGCCGGCCGAGCACCAGGGGCCGGATGCCCTGCGGGTCGCGCGCCGCGTACAGCGTGGTCTCCGTCATGAAGGTCAGGCAGAACGCGCCGCGCAGCCGCGGCAGCACCCGCAGGGCGACCTCCTCGAGCGGGAGGTCGCCGAAGCTCGCCATCAGCGCGGTCACCAGCGACGTGTCGTTGGTGGAGTCCATCGTGCGCTTCTCCGGAACCTTCTCCGACGGCGCGAGCTCGGCCAGCCAGGCCTCCAGCTCGTGGGTGTTGGTCAGGTTGCCGTTGTGCGCGAGCGCGAGGCCGCCGTGGTGCGTGGCGCGGAACGTGGGCTGCGCGTTGTTCCACACGCTGGCGCCGGTGGTCGAGTAGCGGGTGTGCCCGATGGCGAGCCTGCCGGGAAGCGACTTGAGCGTCGCCTCGTCGAACACCTGGCTGACAAGGCCCATGTCCTTGTAGACCATGATGCGCTGGAGATTGCTCACGGCGATGCCCGCCGACTCCTGCCCGCGGTGCTGCAGCGCGAACAGCCCGTAGAACGTCAGCTGCGCGACGTCCTCCTCGGGCGCCCACACGCCGAAGACGCCACACTCCTCTTTCGGACCCTCATAGTCAGGCACCGGGACAGCCTACCGCCCCGAGTCAGCCCTTCACGCCGCCCGCCGTCAGCCCGGAGACGATGTAGCGCTGCAGGTACATGAACAGCGCGATGATCGGCACCGCGGCCACGACCGCGCCCGCCGCGAACAGCGACCACGGGGCGTTGCGCTCGTCGGATCCCCACGCGTACAGCCCGACGGCGAGCGTGTAGTTCTCCGGCCGGGCGAGGACGATGCGGGCCAGGATGAACTCGCCGTACGAGCCGACGAAGCTGAGCAGCCCGACGACCGCGAGGATCGGCGTGACAAGGCGCATGATCATGCCCCAGAAGATCTGGGCGTGCGTCGCCCCGTCGATCTTGGCCGCCTCGTCGAGCTCCTGCGGGATCGTGTTGAAGAACCCGTACATGAGGAAGGTGTTGGCGCCGAGCGCGCCGCCGAGGTAGACGCACACCAGCATCAGGTGAGAGCCGAGGCCGAGCCCCGGGAACACCTTGCCGATGGTCATCACGAGCAGGAAGATCGCCACGAACGCCAGCATCTGCGGGAACATCTGGATGATCAGCAGCGCGGTCAGCCCGCCTCGCCGGCCCTTGAACCGGAACCGGCTGAAGGCGTACGCGGCGGCCGCGCCCATGACGACGGTGCCGACGGCGGTGACCGAGCTGACGTAGAAGGAGTTGAGCATCCACCGCGGGAAGTCCGTGGTGGCGAGCTTGGCGTAGTGCTCGGGCGTGAACGCGCTGAACAGGTTCACCGACCCGGTCAGCGTGCCGCCCGGGTTCATCGACGCCGAGAGGATGTAGAGGATGGGGAACACCGCGAACGCGATCACCGCGAGGGCGAACACGTGCTTCCACCCCACCTGGGCCCACCAGCGCCCGCCGCGGAGCCGCAGGTCGTTGGTGCTGTCGACGCGCTGCCTGGCCATCACAGGATCTCCTCGAGCTTGCGGGTCTGCCGGAAGCCGAGCCACGAGATGACGCCGACGACCACGAAGATCATGATCGAGAGGGCGCTGGCAAGGCCGTACTGCTTGTTGCCACCCTCGAACGCGATGGCGTAGACCATCGAGATCAGGATGTCGGTCTCACCGATCGGCACGGGCGCGCCCGGATAGTTCGGCCCGCCGCCGGTGAGCATGTAGATCAGGGAGAAGTTGTTGAAGTTGAACGCGAAGCTGGAGATCATCAGCGGCGCCACCGACACCAGCAGCAGCGGCAGCGTGATGGAGAAGAAGCGACGAATCGACGACGCCCCGTCCATGATGCCGGCCTCGGTCAGCTCGCCTGGGATCGACTGGAGCGCGCCCGTGCAGACGAGGAACATGTAGGGGAAGCCGAGCCACAGGTTCACGAAGATGATGGACAGCTTCGCCAGGTTGCCGTCGCCGAGCCAGTTGATGTCGACGCCGCCCAGCAGCACCTGGTTGATGTAGCCGAACTCCCGGTTGAGCATGCCGCGCCACACCAGCGCGGCGAGGAAGCCGGGGAAGGCGTACGGCAGGATGAACAGCGCGCGGTAGAGCGTGCGGCCCTTGACCCGCGGGTCGTTGAAGACCGCGGCCAGGAGCAGGCCGAGCGCGAACGTCGTCAGGACGGTCAGGATCGAGAAGGCGAAGGTCCACCACAGCGCGGAGAGGAACGGGCCGGTCAGCCGCGAGTCTGTGAACACCTTGGTGAAGTTCTCGGTGCCGACCAGCACGCGCCAGCCCGGGCTCAGCGTCGTGCCGTCGTCGGCGACGAAGAGGCCGCGGCTGTCGTCGGCGTGGAACACGCGCCCGTCGGCGTCGGTGAAGGTGTCGGCGGCCTCGTCGTAGACCAGCAGCGACTTCGCGACGTAGGCCATCGTGCCGTTGTCGGTGCGCAGCCAGCCGTCGGCCGGGTCGTCGGTCATGCTGACGCGCAGCGCCAGCACCTCGTCCTGGCGCTCCTGCACCTGGGCGAGGGTGAGCACCTCCGCGCCGGGCACGGCGGTGACGCGGGTGCCGTCGACCGTGGCGTCGGGGGCGTCGGCGAGGGGCTCCTCGGCCGTCCCCACCCGCGCGACGCCGTCGTCGACGACGGCGAACGCCACCTGGCCGTCCTTGTCCAGGATGGCGACGGGGAACGTGGGCGTGCCCTCGACGCGGCGGTCGGAGGTCTTCATGATCTGGGTGATCGCCGGGCCCTTGGCGTCGTTGTGCCCGTCGCCGTAGTTGGTGAAGGCGACGTAGGCCGTGTTCAGCATCACGTAGATCTGGAACACGAAGAGGAAGATCAGGCCCGGGACCAGGTACTTCGCGGGGATGGCCCGCTTCGAGAAGTAGATGTAGTCGACGACGAGCAGGGTCACGGCGAGGAAGGCGAGGACGCCCCACTCCTGCTGTCCGTAGCTGGCCATGACGCCGTACAGGCCGAACGCGTTGACCAGCATCATCAGGACGAGCTTCACGTAGAAGCCCGGGCGCGAGAGGTCTCGCGCGTGCGAGAGCCGGGGAGGCTGCTTCGTCTCACTACTCATGGGTGTCTTTCCTTCGCTTCTTTGCGAGAACGGATGGAGCCGCGTGGGGGCGGTTCTCCCGCCCCCACACGGCATCAGGCTGCCAGGCTCAGAGCTGGGCCTGCAGGTTGGCGATCATCTCCTGCCACGCGGCGACAGGCTCGGCCTTGCCGTCGATGATGGCGGCCTGGGCGTTGCCCCACAGGGTCCAGACGGCGCCCATCTGCGGGATGGCCGGCATCGGCTGGCCGTTCGCGCCGGCCTCGCCGAAGCCCTTGAGGATCTCGTCGCTGACGGCGTCGGCCGAGGCCTTCAGGGCGGGCATGCGGCCGCCGAGCTCGTACAGCTTGTCCTGGGCCTCCTTGGTGGTCATGTACTCGAGGAACTGGTTCGCGAGCAGCGCGTTCTTCGACTGCGAGGAGAGGTACACGCCCTGGATGCCGAGGAACGGCGCGGACGGCTGGCCGCCGGCCGAGGGAACGGCGAGGACGGAGACGTCGATGCCGGCGTCCTGGAAGTCCTTGATGTTCCACGGGCCGGTGATGATGTACGGCGTCTTCTGGTCGAGGAAGGCCTGCTTGGCCTGGTCGCCGCCGAGCGAGACGGAGACGACCTTGTCGTCGGCCAGCTTCTTCAGGTACTTGGCGAAGGCCTCGCCCTCGGGGCCGGCCATGCCCAGCTCGGGCAGGTACTCGCCGTTGGCGTCGGATTTGAAGACGGGGGCGCCGAACGAGGTCTGGACGGGGTACATGTGGTACGCGTCGGCGTTCGGGCCCATCTGGATGACGGCCGGGAACTGCGCGCCGGCGACGCCCTTGCCCTGCTCGATCAGCTCGTCGAACGTGGCCGGGGTCTCGGAGACCATGCCGTTGTTGCGGACGAGGCCGATGTTCTCGGTGGCGTACGGCACGCCGTACAGCGAGCCGTCGAAGGTGAAGCCCTGCAGGGCGAGCGGGTTGAAGCCCGCGAGCGCGTCGCCCAGCTCGACGGGGGCGATCACGCCGTTGGCCTGGAGGTCGCCCACCCAGTCGTGCGCGCCGACGATGAGGTCGGGGCCTTCACCCGTGGGGACCTGGGCGATGAAGTCGGTCTTGATGTCCTGGGACGGCTTCTGGACCACGTCGAGCGTGACGCCGGTGGCGGTCTTGAACTCGCCGCCGAGGACGTTGAACAAGTCGATTCGGGTCTCGTCGACCCAGATGGTGAGCGAGCCGGCGTCCGCGGGCGGGGCGGAAGAGGCCGGCTTGCTGTCGGTGGGCTTCGGCGTCTCCGCCGGGGTCGAGGTGCCGCCGCAGGCGGTCAAGGCAAGGGCGAGCCCCGCCGCGGCGACGGAGATCAAGGACTTGCGCATCGGTTTTCTCCTCCGTTGGTCTTCTCCGGTTTCGCGTCGGCGCGACCGGTTGACCACCATCGTAGCCATCGCCGCAACGAATGCAACATCCTTGCGTAACAGTTCGATAACAACCCGTCTGGGGCTGCGCTGAGCGCGCGATCCTGCAAGAGTTTTGCAAGAATCATTGCGCAGCGTCGCGTCTTTTGCGACGATGGCGGGACATGCTCGACGAGGAGGCAAGAAGTGATCGCACCGCGCATGAGGCTCGCGGAGGTGGCGCGCGTCGCCGACGTCTCGACCGCGACCGTCTCGCGCGTGCTGAACGAGAAGCCCGGCGTCGCGGAGGCGACCCGCGCCCGGGTGACCGCCGCGCTGCAGGCGCTCGGGTACCACCAGGAGCCCGTCGCGGAGTCCGAGCCGCTGATCGCGGTGACTGTCCCCGAGCTGGGCAACCCGACGTTCACCGTCTTCGCCGAGGAGATCGGCATCCAGCTCTCCGCGGCGGGCTGGAACATGATCCTCTGCACCGCGGGGCCGAGGGGGGCGCACGAGTCCCAGTACATCGAGCTGCTGATCGGGCTGGGCGTGGCCGGCGTCGTCTCCGTCTCCGGGTCGCTGGCCGACCGGCTGTCCACCCCCGAGCACTACCACCACCTGGAGGCCGCGGGCATCCCGGCCGTGTTCGTCAACTGCTACCAGCCCGGCGTGCGCGGGTCGTTCTTCTCCAGCTCCGACGCCGAGGCCGTCGCCATGTCGGTTGCGCACCTGCGCGCGTTCGGGCACACGAGGATCGGGCTGGCGGTCGGCCAGCTGCGCTACATGCCCGCGGAACGCAAGGCCGAGGCGTTCCGCGCGCTGGGGTTTCCCGAGGAGAGCGCGGTGTCGACGACGTTCACCGTCGAGGGCGGGCAGGCCGCCGCCGCGCGGCTCCTCGACTCGGGCCACACCGCGCTGCTCTGCGGCTCCGACGTGATGGCGCTGGGCGCGATCCGCGAGGCGGGCTCGCGCGGGCTGGACGTGCCCGGCGACGTCTCGGTGGTCGGCTACGACGACTCGGCGCTGATGCCGTTCACCTCGCCCGCGCTCACCACCGTCCGCCAGCCGGTGCCCGCCATGGCGCGCGCCGCCGTCGACGCGTTGATCGCGGCCATCAACGGCCTGCCCGCCGATCCCACCGAGCTGCTCTTCCACCCGGACCTGATCATCCGGCAGTCGACGGGCCCCGTCCGCCCGGCGGATCCGCCCGCCTAGTAGGGTCGGCCAACATGACGACGTGGCCGGGCTTCAGCGTTCGGCGCGCGGCGTCGGCCAGGGGCCTGATCGGGCTGCTGCTCGCGCTCGTCGTCGTCTTCACCGGCGTCGTCGCCGGCACCCTCGGCCACTCGCGCGCGCTCGCCACGCGGGCCGCGGCGGCGGCGCTCACCGACGCCTCGGTCGGCGACGTGTCCATCGAGGTGCAGACCCGGCTCGGGCCCGACGGGGCCGCCCAGGACGCGCTGGCCCGCCGCCTGCTCGCCGAGGGCTTCTCCCCCGCGCCGATCACGGTCGAGACGGGGTACCGCTCCGACAAGGGCGAGCCCATCGATCCCTCCGAGGCCTCGCCGTCGGCCGACTCCTTCGTGCGCTGGACGGTGCGGCCGGACGTCGACCGCATCCAGCCCGAGCACCTCGAACCGCTGGCGGGCGGCGCAGAGCGGGCACGGCGGATCGTCGACGAGGTCAACGTGACGGGCCGCGGCATCACCGTGTCCGGCGACCTCGCCCTCGCCTCCGGGCGCGCGGCCCAGGAGTTCGCCGTCGGCGAGGCGTTCCGGCTGGTGCCGCTCTCGGTGCTGCTGCTGGTCGCGGTGGTCGGCCTCGCGCAGATGGCGAGCCTCCTGGCCGCGGCGCGGGAGCGCGAGCTGCACCTCCTGTTCGCGCGCGGCGCCAGCCTCCGACAGGTGCTGGCGGCGGGCCTCGCGGAGGCCGCGGCGGTCGCCGTCGCGGGCGCCGCGGTCGGCACCGGGCTGGCCGCCGGGATCGTCTGGGCCGCCTCCGGCACCCCCTCCCACACCCGGCTGGTGCTGCAGGGCGGCGCGCTCGGCGCGGCCCTCGTCGTCGCCTGCCTCGGCGCCGTCTCCGCCCGGGCGGCCGTCGCGGCGGCGCGCGGCGAGGCGGTCCGCTCCGACCGGGTCCGCGCCGTCGCGGGCGCCGCCGGGTTCGCGCTCGTGGCCGCGCTCGCCGCGCTGTCGGCCTGGCAGCTGCGCCGAGCCCGGCGCTTCCTCACCGTCGGCGAGGACGGCGCCGTCACCGTCGACGCCGTGTCCGCCCTGGCGCCCGCGCTGCTGATCGCGCTCGCCGCCGTGTCCGCCCTGCTCGCGCTCGCCCCGCTCACCCGCGCGCTGGAGCGCCTCACCCGGCGCGGCCGGTCCGCCGCGCCGTGGCTGTCGGGCGCGCACCTGGCCCGGGGCCTGCGGCTCCACGCCGTGCCCGTGGTGCTCACCGTCCTGGCCACGGCGACGGCCACCTTCGCCTCGCTGTTCGCCGGGACCAGCGCGGCGCTCCAGCGCGACCTCGCCACCCTCTCCGACGGCGCGGCCCTCCGCGCCGCCGTCTCGACCGTCGACGCCGACTACCCGACCGCGCTGTCGCTGCCCGCGCTGGGCCCGGCCGACGGGGTGACCGCGGCCTCGCCCATCTGGCGGGCCGACGCCGCCAAGATCGGCGACCAGCTGCTCCCCGCCGTCGCCGCCCCCACCGCCGACCTCGCGCGGGTCGCCGTCCTGCCCGGGGGCCAGTCCGTGCCCCACCTGTCGTGGGGCGTCGGCGTCGGCCACCCCCGGCCGCTCGCCCTGCCCGCCGGGACGACGGAGCTCGAGGTGGCGCTCGACGGGCGCCTGACGCTCGACGCCTGGCAGGAGCTGGCGCTCGCGCTCCAGCCCGACGCGGCGGCCGCGATGGCCGGGGGCGACGCCGCCTACGCGGCCGAGATCCTCGACTTCGCGCTGGCCGAGTACACGTCGCCCGTGACGGTCGAGGCGATGGTCACGCTGCGCGACGCCGCGACGGGGCAGGGCGCGGTGATGCGCGGCGCCGTCCTCGAGCTGCCCGAGAGCGCGGTCGAGCGCGACGGCGGGCTCCGGTTCGTCGGCGCGGCGGGCCGTGCCTCCGCGAGGGTGCCGCTGCCGGCGGGGCGCGACCTGGTGCTCGACGCGGTGACGCTGCGCCTGGCCGGCGCCCAGCACGTCTCGACGACCCTCGAGGTCTCCGTCGACCTCCTGGTCGACGGCGCCACCCTCCTCGGCGGGACGACCCCCGGCTGGGTGGCCGACTACGCGGTCAGCGAGGAGCTCGCCGGCGCCTACCGCGAGCAGGCGGCCCTCGTCGCGCCGTCGGCGGAACTCTACGTGGAGGAATGGGACGAGGGCATCGTCTACGCGGCGCCGACGACCAACCGGCCGGACGAGCCCGTCAGCTTCGTCGACACGTCCACGACGCCCTGGCGGTTCACGACGCTCATCCAGGAGGGCGACATCCACATCGGCCCGACGGTCGCGTTCGACCCCAGCGGCTGGCGGATCACCGACCCGCTGGACGTGATGCGCGACGCCGAGGCCGCCACCCCGTGGCCGGTGCCGGTGGCGCTGACCAGCCGCGCGGCCGCCGACCTCGGCCTGGTGCGGGGCGACCGGATCGAGGTCAACGCGTTCGGGGTCCGGTTCCCGGCCGAGGTGGCCGAGCTCGTGGACTGGGTGCCCTCGGTGGCCGGCGAGCGCGCGCTGCTCGTCGACTCCGCGGCGCTCGGCGCGAGCAAGGCCGCGCCGAAGCCGGTCCTCGGCCGCCCCGCCGAGGTCTGGCTGGCCGCCGACGGCGACCCCGCCGTCGTGGCCGAGGCCGTGTCGGCGGCGCCCGGGGTGCAGGCCGTGCGCGTGGCCGCCGGGCCGACCAGCGCGGGGTCGTCGGCCGCGGCGGGCTCGCTCTGGCTGGCCGCGATCAGCGCGCTGGTCCTCGCCGTCACCGGCCTGGCCGCGGCGGCGGACACGCAGCTCGCCGCCCGGCGCCCCGAGGTGGCGGTGCTGCGCGCCGTGGGCATGACCCCGTCGGCGCAGGCCGGGAGCCGCGCGGGCGAGGTGGGCGGCGTGCTGGCCATCGCCGCCGCCGCGGGCCTGCTGTCGGGCTGGGCGGTGAGCGCGCTCGTGGTGGGCCCGCTGGCCTGGTCGTCGGCGGGCGCCGAGCTGGCCACCCCGCTGCGCCCCGCGCTCCCGCCGCTGCTCGCGCTGCTGCTGGCCGGCGCCGTCGCCGTCGCGCTGATCGTGGCCTGGCTGGCCCGGACGGTGCGGGCGCAGGCCCTCGACGCCGAGTACCGCGAGGAGGTCCGCTGATGAGCCTCGCCCTCCTGCTCGCGCGCCAGCTGCGGCACCGCCCCTGGCCGACCCTGCTGCTGGCCCTCACCATCGCCGTCGCGTCCGCCCTCGCCACCGCGGTGCCGCGGCTGAGCTCCGACCTCGCGGACCGGCAGTTGGCGCAGCGGCTCGCCGCGCTGTCGGCCGTGCAGGGCGACGTCTCGGGCCACTGGCAGCCGAGCCCGGCGATCGCCGCGGAGGGCCCTTGGCCCGGCTACGAGGAGGCGATGGAGGAGATCCGCGCGGCTCAGCCCGAGCCGCTGGGCTCGCTGCTCGCGCCCGCGCAGTTCGTGGCCCGCTACCCCACGACCGAGTCCTTCGCCCCGCCCGCCGACACCGGGTTCTTCGCGGTGACGCTCACCGCCTACGCCGACCCGCGGTTCGCCGACCACGCCGACCTCGTCGACGGGGCCTGGCCGCGCCTCGGCGGCGACCCCGAGCTGGTCGAGGTCGTCGTCCTGGCGTCCGCGGCCGAGCGCGCGGGCTGGACGGTCGGCCAGCAGCTCGGCAAGAGCTTCCGGATCGTCGGCACCTACCGCCCCAAGGACGAGGCCGACGTCCGCTGGGAGCACGTGGAGCTCGGCCGCCGCTACCTGGAGCTGGTCGACCCCGACCGGGGCGTCGAGTTCTCGGCCGCGGTATTCGTCGACCCCGCCCTCGTCGGCGGCACGACGACGGCGCCAGAGGCCGTGCTGATGGGCGCCGTGTTCTCGATCGACGCCTGGTTCCGGCTCGACGCCTCGGCGGTGGCAGACGTCGACGTCGCCGCGCTCACCGCCCAGCTGACGGCGCTGCTCGCCAACCCGTGGGTCGTGCACGCGCCGACGGAGGACGAGCCGGCGACGGAGGAGGTGCGGTTGGCCTCGGAGCTGGGGGCCGTGCTCACCCGGGTCGAGGGCGAGCAGCGGGGCAGCCGGGCGCTCGTCGCGGCCAGCGCGGCCGGGCCGCTCGGCGTGGCCGCCGCGCTGGTGGTGCTGGCCGCCCGCCTGGTGGCGGACCGCCGCCGCGCCACCCTGACCCTCACCTCCGCCCGCGGCCTCTCGCCCCGCCAGCAGCGCCGCCTGGCCGCCGCCGAGGGCGCGCTCGTCGGGCTGCCGGCGTCGGTCGCCGGCGGCGTCGTCGCTTGGGCCGCGACGCCCGGCCGGGTGCCCGGGGCCGTCGCCTGGCTGGCCGTCGCCCTGCTCGCCGCCGTCCCCGCCGCCGCGCTGGCCTGGCAGACGGTGCCGCGCGCGGGACGCCGCGACCTGACGCCGCGCGGCGGGCGGGCGCGGCTCGTGGCCGAGGCGCTGGTGCTCGTCGCGGGCGTGGCCGCCGCCTGGCGGCTCCTCGGCCGCGCCGACGGCGGCCCCGGGATCGACCTGCTCGGCGCCTCCGCGCCGCCGCTGCTCGCGCTGGCCGGCTGCCTCGCCGTGCTGCGCGCCTACCCGTTCCCGCTCCGCTGGCTGCACGGCCTCCTCCGTCCCCGGCGCGGGCTCACCGGGTTCCTCGGCTCGGCCCGGGCCCTGCGCGAGCCCGCGGGCGGCGCGATCCCCGTGCTCGCCGTCGCGCTCGGCAGCGCGCTCGCCCTCTCCAGCGCGCTCCTGCTCGGCACGCTGGCCCACGACACCGAGCGCGCGGTCTGGGAGCGCACCGGGTCCAGCCTTCAGGTCTCGGGGCCGCGCATCACCGCGGAGACGGCCGAGCGGATCGGCGCCGTCGACGGGGTGGCCGCGGTCGCGCGGATCTCCGAGGGCGGCTCGTCCGTCCGCCTGGCCACCGAGGAGGGCGAGGCGCACGTCCGGGTGTGGCTCGCCGACCGCAGCCTGCTGGACGCGTACGCCGTCGCCTTCGACTCTCCCCCCGTCCCCGCCTCGCTGTTCGGCGGCGGCGAGCCCGCGCCCGTGGTGGTCGGCGGCGAGGTGCCGGACGCCCCGTCGGGAACGCTCGACCAGCTGGGCCCGGTGCACCGGGTCGCCCGCCTCGACGTGCTCCCCGGGGTGCTGCCCGGGCTCGGCTGGGTGCTGGTGGACGCCGAGCGCTGGCCCGGCGGGGACGCGGCCAAGTCGACGCTCGCGCTGGTCGCGCTGGCCGACGACGCGGACCCCGCCGCCGTGACCGCGGAGATCCGGGGGATGCTCAAGAACGCCCGCATCGCGGCGGCGGCCGACGAGCTGGACCAGCTGCGCGACTCCCCCACCGTCTCCGGGCTGACCGCCATCTTCGCGCTGCTGGCGGCCGCGACGTCGTGCCTGCTCGCCCTGGCCGTCGCGGCCGCCCAGCTGCTGGGCTCGGAGTCCCGCCGCGGGCTGGCCGCCGTCCTGAACACCCTCGGGATGCCCCGCGGAAGCCTCCGCGCGCTCACCGCGTGGGAGCTCGGGCCGGTGATCGTCGTCGCGCTGGGGTTCGGCCTCGCCCTCGGCGTCGGGATCGCGGCGCTCCTGGTGCGCGCGGTCGACTTCGCGGCCCTCACCGGCGGCGCCACCGCCGCGGCGCTGGTGGTCGACCCCGCGACGGTGGGCGCCGTCGTCGGGGGGCTGCTGGCCGTCGCCGGCGCCACCATCGCGGTCAGCTCCGCCCTCGCGGGCCGGGCCGACGCAGCTCAACAACTCCGGATCGGGGAGGACAGATGAGTCAACCGAGGCACGCCCTGGCGGCGGCGGACCGGGCCCACGCGGGCCCCGACATCTGGTGCGAGGACCTGGTGCGCATCCACAACACCGACGGCATCGAGGTGCAGGCGCTGCAGGGCCTCAGCCTCAGCGTCGACCCGGGCGAGGTGGTCGCGCTGGTGGGCGCCTCCGGGTCTGGCAAGTCGACCCTGCTGAACATCCTCTCCGGGCTGGACACGCCGACCGGCGGGAAGGCGCGGGTCGCGGGCGAGGACCTGACGACGATGAGCCCGCGCCAGCGCATCGACTTCCGCCGCCACGCCGTCGGGTTCGTGTTCCAGCAGACCTCGCGCAACCTGCTGCCGTTCCTGACGGCGGCCGAGAACGTGGCGCTGCCGATGGCCATCGCGCGGCGCCCGGGCCGGGCCGAGCGGGCCCGCGAGCTGCTCGCGCTGCTCGGCGTGGCCGACTGCGCCGGCCGCCGCCCCGCCCAGCTCTCGGGCGGGCAGCAGCAGCGGGTGGCGATCGCGACGGCGCTGGCCAACGCCCCGTCGGTGCTGCTCGCCGACGAGCCCACCGGCGAGCTGGACGAGGCCCACTCCGTCGAGGTGCTGGACGCGATGCGAGACTCGGCCGAGCGGCTCGGCACCACCGTCCTGATCGTGACGCACGACCCGATGGTCAGCGAGCACGTCGCGCGTACCGTCCAGATCCGCGACGGCCGCACGTCCACCGAGGTGCTGCGCCGGTCGGTCCCCGACGGCGCGGGCGGGCTGGTCGAGGTGGCCGAGGAGTACACCGTCATCGACCGGAACGGGCGCATCCAGCTGCCGAAGGCGCACGTCGAGGCGCTGGACCTGCGCGAGCGGGTGCGGCTGGACCGGCGGGCCGACCACGTGGGCGTGTGGCCGGGGGCCACGGACCCGGAGGGCGTCGAGGGAGCGCCGGCGCGGCGCGGCGCGAGCCGCCGGGACGAGGAGGAGCGGGCATGAACGCGACGACGAGCGGGCCGGGGACCGCGTCGGGGCGGGATGCGACGCCCACGCTGGCCGGGCGCGACCTGCGGCGCGTGTTCGGCCACGGCGACACCGCCGTCGCGGCCCTCGCCGGGATCGATATCGAGGTGCACGCGGGCGAGTTGACGGTGGTGACCGGCCCGTCGGGCTCGGGCAAGACGACCCTGCTGAACCTGCTCGGCGGGCTGGACCGGCCCACGTCCGGCACGGTCGTGCTGGACGACGGGCGCGTGCTGAGCGCGCTGCCCGAGGCCGAGGCGCTCGCCGCGCGGCGGCAGCGGGTCGGCTACGTGTTCCAGACCTTCGGGCTGATCCCGGTGCTGTCGGCGGCCGAGAACGTCGAGGTGCCGCTGAGGCTTGCCCGGGTCGACCCGGCGGAGCGCGCGGCGCGCGTCGAGGCGATCCTGGAGCGGGTCGGCCTCTCCCGGCACTCCCGCCAGCGCCCGCACGAGCTGTCCGGCGGCCAGCAGCAGCGCGTCGGCGTGGCCCGCGCGCTGGTCGGGGAGCCCGACATCCTGATCGCCGACGAGCCCACCGGCCAGCTGGACTCCGACACCGCAGCCACCATCATGGACCTGATCGTCGAGCTCACCCGCGAGCGCGGCCTGGCGTCGGTGGTCTCCACGCACGACCCGCTGCTCATCCAGCGGGCCGACCGCGTCGTCCGCCTCCTCGACGGGGCCATCGCTCCTTGAGCCGCGCTCAAGGAGCGCAGCGACGCAGCGCGCGTCGAAGGGCCGGGCACCCGGTTCGAGGACGTGACCTAGTCCACGCGCGCGGCGCGGGCGGCGTACAGGCGGGCCATGAGGAGCGGGCGGGTGGTCACGCCCGCGCGCCGCATGAGGCGGCCGAGGCGCTTCTTGAACCCCGACTCGGACATGCCGAGCTGCGCGGCCATGGCCTCCACCGCGTGGCCCTCCAGCACTAGTTGGACGATCCGCTCGTCCTTGTCGTCGATGACGATGCCCTCGTAAGCGTCGGGGCTCGCCCACCCCATCAGCGGTTCGTCGAGCAGCGCAGCGATGGCCTCGGGGCTGCTGACGGAGAGCCCCTCCGCGGCGGTCTTGAGGGCGTGACGCAGGTGCGCGGCGGGCGCGTCCTTGTACAGGTAGCCGCTCGCGCCCGCCTTCATCGAGTCGGTGATCCTGCTGTCCGGGAACGCGGTGATCATCAGCACGCGCGGCCCGTGCGCACCCTCCCGCAGCCGTCGGCAGGTCTCGGCCGCGGACAGCCCGGGCATGGCGACGTCGAGCAGCCACACGTCCACCGGGTCCCGGAACGCGAGGGCCTCCTCCCGGGTGCCCGCGAGGAAGACGACCTTCAGCTCGGGATCGAGGGCGACGATGCTGGCCAGGCCTTCGAGGGCAAGGACTTGGTCGTCGCAGATGGCGACACGGATCACCTTGCGCCTCCCGCGGCGGCCACCGGGAGGCTCGCGGTGCACACCCACACGTCGCCGAGCCGGGAGGACTCGGCGCGCCCGCCCACGACCTCCGCGTGCTGGCGCAGCGCGAGCAGGCCCATCGAGTCGAGGCTTCGCGCCGTCCGCTCCGCGACGTGGTTGGAGATCAGCAGGTCCAGCTGGCCCGTGGCGCGCTCCGCGGCGAAGACAACGGGTTGGTCGTGGTCGGCGTGCCGCGCGGCGTTGCAGAGCGCCTCCGCGACGATGCGCCCCGAGGCCTGATCCACCCCGTCCGGCAGGCCGGACAGCGCCTGCACCGTGCCGGGGGCGACCTGGATCCGGCCGCCGCGGCCGGCGATCAATTCCGTGCCCTGGGCGAGGGCCTGCGGAGCTCGCACCGCGGGCGACACGGCGGCGCCGTCCTCGCCCCGGAGCACCGCGGTGATGCTGCGCAGCGACGAGTTCGCGAGCCGGGCGCGCTCGACCAGCTCGACGACGGCGGGATCCTTGTTCGGCAGCGCCTCCGCGGCCATGACGAGCGCCGACAGGTTGCCCGCGACGAAGTCGTGCAGGTCGGTGGCGACCTCGAGCTGGCGCTTGCGGTGCCGAGCCTCCACCCGCGCGGCCTCCGCCGCGGCCACGCTGCGCGTGCCGAGGCCGAGCGCCCAGACCAGCAGGTAGAACAGCACCGCGCCCACGACCGCGAGGATCGGCGCGTCTTCGGCGCGCCGAAGCATCGCGTAGAACAGCGCGCCGCCGAGGGTCGCCGTCCCCACGACCGCGAGTGGCATCCGCCCGAGGCGCACGGCGAGCACCACGCCGCAGGCCGCGATGTAGTGGGACATCCCGATGCCGTCCGGGTCCACCAGGAGCCCGCCGAACGCCGCCGCGATCAGCAGCGCGAACCCTGGCAGCGGCCTGCGGACCATGAACAGCAGCACGACGAACGTGAGCGCGTCCCAGAGGAACACGCGCACCTCGGCGTTGTCGTAGACCAGGCCGACGGCGGAGACGAGCAGGAACACGAAGGCGAGGGCACACTCCACCCAGCCGAGGACGGGCACCCAGCGACTGCGCATCCGAAAACAGTACTAGACCCTGGCTAGGCGTCGCGCCGTCGCCCTGCCTAACCGGCCTGCGCCATGTGCCGCGCGCCGAGCATTCCGAACACCGCCGCGGGTCGTGCGTCATCGCAACGGGATCCGTGAGCACCTCGTGATATCATCAGCGATATCTAGGAGGTGCGATGTCCCAGCTCGTTGTGCGAAACCTACCGGTCGGCGTCAAGGAAGGACTTCGTCGTCAAGCGTCGCGACACGGCCGATCCCTTGAGGCGGAGGCCCGGACGATCCTGGCCGACGCCGTAAGTGGCCGTGACCCCGTGCTGGACTGGCTCGACGATTCGGACGCCTTTCGCGAGGAGTCCGGGGGCATCGAACTCCCCGCCGCACCTCGCGGCGCATCGCGCGAGGTCGAACCGCTGTGATCGTCGTCGACACGAACGTCTGGTCCGAGCCCCTACGCCCGGAGCCCGACCCCGAAGTTGTCGCCTGGCTGCGCGCCAACAGCCGCGATCTCGTCATGCCTGCGATTGTCGTCCACGAGCTGAAGTACGGCGTCGAACTGCTGCCGCCCGGTCGCCGGCGCGACCTCCTCGACGCGCAGGTGAACGCACTCATCGACTCCCTCAGGGGCCGTGTCCTCGACTACACCAGCGAGATCGCTACCGTTCACGCGAGGCTCCGCGCGACCGCGCGCGGCGCGGGGCACGAGCCGTCGGCGCAGGACGGCGAGATCGCGGCCCACGCGCTTCACCTGAGCGCCCCCATCGCGACCAGAAATACGAACGACTTCACCTCCCTGGGCGTCGACCTCATCGACCCTTGGCAGCCAACCGCACCCTCATCCCGCGCATAACGCTGGCTTCACCGCGACCCACCTATCGGTGCGGGCACAAAAGTGCCCTTCATCGGACTTCCTCCTACGTCTTGTCGTCGCTCGTCGTAGGGTCAACGCACCAACTAGCGCCACCTGACAGGTATTGGCGCGCTCCGGCGTGTCAATACCTGTTTCGTGCGCAGAGGAGACAGCCCGTTGATCCGCCGATACCTACCCAGCCTGGCTGTGGTCCTGCTCCTGTTCGCTTCGCCAGCCCTTTTCGGGTGGTGGCTGGTTAGCGATTACGCGCTGGTAGACCGATACGACCACTTCACCCTGGCTCTGAGCAGCCTGGTCCCGCTGGCGTTCCCGTTGTTAACCACGTTGCTGTACGGGCTCTACTTCAGCCAGGAGCTGTTGGCCGGGGCCTGGCTGCCGCTCCAGTTGCGACGCGGGAGACGCGGATACCTGGGTCGGGGTTCACGCAGCTCTCTACGGGATGCTCGGCGTCCTCGCTCTTGTAAACGTGGGTAACCGCCTGCTGGCGCTGGCGCTACCCGCGGTGGGCCAATTCCTGATCGACTTCCTGTTCGCCGTCCTCGGGTTGGAACGGTGGGGACATCGCCCAGGCTCCGTTCGGGGCGTGGGACGTGGTTTTGATGACTACTCAGGATCCCTACATCGTCGCGTACTTCCTGTGTCCCGTGTTGACCATCGTGCTTGGACACAGCATCTCGCTGCGGGCGCGGGCTGCGGTTCTCCTTCGTCATGGCTCACGGGCCGCTTTCGTCCTCGACGAAGCGGTGCGCGCAGTTCCAGTGGGGGCGGTCCTGGCGATGCTCTTGACAGGCAGCTCCTTGGTGGGAACATCAGGACTCGGCTGGGAGTTGACGTGGAGCCCACTAGTAGTACTTGGTTAGGTGGGTCCAGCTCTTCGGCAGTAGGGGCAGCAAGCGAGCATCCGGATGATCGCGGCCTGGAGCTCGGCCAGGAGCTGGTAGAACGTCAGGCTGCCCCTGCTGCTTTTGGGCCGGCGCGGAGCCGTTGTTCGGTGACGAACAGGTGTGCCGCGGTCACCAGCGTGACGTGGTGATGCCAACCCAGCCAGGTCCTGCCCTCGAAGTGATCGAGCCCGAGCCCGTGTTTGAGTTCGCGGTAGTCATGCTCGATCCGCCACCGGATCTTCCCGAGCCGCACCAACTCGCTGATGGGTGTGTTCTCGGGGAGCGTGGAGAGCCAGTAATCCGTGGGTTCGTCGGTGTTTTCGGGCCACTCGATCAGGAGCCAGCATGCCGGTAGTGTGCCGTCATCGTTCTTCGGGAGGTTCCGATTCGCTGGCCGCACTCGACACGCGGCGAACCGACTCGTCATCTCGGCCTTCGAGCCTTGTCTCCAGATCACTTCCACGAAGGCTTCTTCGGAGAGGTCCGCGGCGTACTGTTTCGCCTGCACCGGCTTCGTCCGATAAGACGGCTTCGTGAATGGGCGCCCGGTCTTCCCGGCCGAGTCGGGCAGCTCAAACAGGGCA